>WQVV01000125.1 GCA_009785665.1 Defluviitaleaceae bacterium | reverse complement strand
TGCACGCCCTCTTTTGTACTTAGATAGGCGTTTGCTGTGCGTAGCTCGTTTAGATGCCGCGAAACCGCGCCTACATTTTTGCTTATAGACATTTGGTTGTCGTTGAGAATAACCAGCAAGTCTGTGTTTGCGCGGCCTGCGTTGTTTAATCCTTCGTATGCAAGACCGCCTGTTATTGAGCCGTCGCCGATTATGGCGACTACTCGTTCGCGTTGGGATTTTGTTTTTTCTTCGTTCGCTTCCCGAATATCACGCGCAAGGGCAAGCCCCAATGCCGCTGAAATCGCGGTGGAGCTATGCCCCGTTCCAAAGCAATCGTGTTCGCTTTCGTAAGGTTTTGGGAAGCCGCTTAACCCGTCTAATTGACGCAGTTCGGTAAAGCGATTTTTTCGCCCCGTCAAAATTTTATGTACATACGCTTGATGTCCAACGTCCCACACAATCTTGTCGTGTGGCGTGTTGAAAACTGTATGCAACGCCAAAGTAAGCTCCA
The DNA here is from genome assembly GCA_009785665.1 of Defluviitaleaceae bacterium. GTDB lineage: Bacteria > Bacillota > Clostridia > Lachnospirales > WQUN01 > WQVC01. The sequence goes on along the minus strand of WQVV01000125.1, from coordinate 8,515 downwards.
CAACGCCCAAATTAGAAGCCAAATGCCCGCCTGTATCACTAATGCTATGCACTAAAAATTCGCGAATTTCCGCCGCAAGCGTTCGCAACGCTGCTGGTGTAAGTCGCTTTAAAATGTCTTTGCCACGCTTCTCAAGTTTTTGAATCATCATTCGTAAACCACTCCAATCGGAAATATCCAATAAGCCGCCAACGCCACAATAATACCCAAAATCGCGCCGCCGATAACCTCCAACGGACGATGCCCCAGCATTTCCTTTAGCTTATGGTCAAATGTAATGCCTTGCTTCTCCAGTTTGGAGAAAAGAAAATTAAGTGCCTCTGCCTGCTTGCCAGCCGCACGCCGAATCCCCGCCGCGTCGTGCATAACAACCAACGCGAATGACGCGCTAATTGCAAACGCAGTAGTGCCAAACCCCTCGTACATTCCGATACTAAGCATAAGCGATACCACCATCGCACTATGCGAAGACGGCATTCCACCAGTGCTGGTAAGCATCACACTTGTCCAAGATTTTGTGCGCCAATAATCGAAAAATACTTTTAGAATTTGCGCCAAAACCAACCCCACAATAGCGGTTATCAAGTGGCGGTTGGTGATGAAATCTATAAACGGATTGCTCATATTAACTTACCACCGCCGTGGCGAATGGCTCTAATGTAAAGCCTTCGGCTGTTTTTTGCAACGTCAAAACCTCTTCCTCGTACTTTCGCAAGGTATCGCCGCAGTCCTGCGCTAGGGCAATCCCTTCCTTGTATAACGCAATCGCTGAATCAAGCGACGTTTCGCTATCTTCTACCTGCTCTATTATTTCCGCTAGGTTTTGTAGTTTTTCTTCAAATGTTATTGTTTTTTTTGTTTTTGCTGGCATAATTCGCTTCCTTTTTCTTATCTTATCCACAAAAATTTTATTGGTTCGTTGACTTCAATCGTATCAAGCTCATGATGGTCAGAGGTGATAAGAATACCATTTGTTACTTTCGCTTGCGCTACTGCGAATGCATCAGCCAGCGAAATTTTATAACTTGCCTTTAAACGCCCCGCCTCCGATAAAATAGCTTTATCGATTTGGGTAATGATTGTTATTGCAGATGCTTCTATATGGGCAACCATTTCGTCAGCAGTTGCCTTGCCGTGAGTGCGGTAAAAATCGTAATAAACTTCCAGCAAATTAACTGCGTTCATTATAATTTTATTGCGTGAATCTTCATAAATAGCGGCAACCTTGTCAGCACCATTTTCATGTGAAAGAAGTGCTATTAATGCGCAAGCATCTAATACATGTGTGTTCATAGTCCTTCTCTCGCTTTGTCTTCACGACTCCATGCATGATGCATTTCAACCGTGAGTTTCCCATCTGCGTATAAACCTAGTAACGGGCAATCACGATTATTCTCTTTAGGTGCTGGCGCATCAAGTACCGTTAAAATTGCTTTGAAACGCCCAGCAACGCGTATTGGGATTCCAGTGGGATAAAATTGCCCACCTTCTACATAACCTTCATATGCTTGCATTAGCGTTACTCCTTCTTTGTTATCGTTGCGTTGGCTTTGCCATCTGCCCATGTAATTTGAATTTCTTGCCCTGCGTGAAGATTGCTTACGCTGGTAATTGCTGTGCCGTTTTCGGATTGGGTTAGGGCGTAGCCGCGTTTGAAGATTGTGTATGGGGAGACTTTTTCCAGTAGTTGCTCTTTGTGGGCTAGGGTTTGCCATTCTTGGGCTAGGCGGGTTTTTACTGTGCGGGTTAGGGTTGATAGATAGTCTTTTGTTTGAGCGTGGCGTTCGCGGATATTTTCGTGAATGCCTTGGGTTAGGTTGTGGGCTAGGTTTTGAACGTAATCGCAGAGTTGATTGTGGTCGTATACGACCATTTGTGCGGCGGCGGTTGGGGTTGGAGCGCGTAGGTCTGCTACGAAATCGGATATTGTGAAGTCTGTTTCATGCCCTACGGCGGAGATTATTGGGATTTTGGATTTTGCAATTGCCCGCGCAAGAATTTCCTCGTTGAACGCCCAGAGGTCTTCGATAGAGCCGCCACCCCTACCTATTATTAACGTATCTGCGCCGCCCCATGCATTTACTTCGCGAATAGCCCGCGAAATATCTGCCGCCGCGCCGTCGCCCTGCACCATTGCGGGGGAGATTACTACCTTCACAACGGGGTTGCGCTCGCGGATTATTCGGATAATATCGCGCACGGCCGCGCCTGTTGGGCTTGTGATTACCGCAACGCACTGGGCGAAACGCGGAATCGGACGTTTGCGTTCGTGGGCAAAAAGCCCTTCTGCTTCTAGTTTTTCCTTTAGCTGCGCGAAGGCTAATTGTAATCCGCCAATTCCCGCTGGTTCGAGGAAGTCCACGTAAAGCTGATATTGCCCTGTTTTTTCGTAAAGCGAAAGCCGCCCGAAGGCAATAACCTTCATGCCACTTTTGGGCTTAAAGGTCAAATTTTCCGCGCTTCCCCGAAACATCACGCCACTAATTGCGGCGTTAGCGTCCTTTAGCGTGAAGTACAAATGCCCCGACGAATGCGCATTAAAATTGGAAAGCTCGCCTTCAATAAACAGCCCCGCCAGAAGCGCGTCGGCTTCAAGCAATTTTTTCACATAACGATTAACCTGCGTTACGCTGAAAATCGTGCGATTCGCCCCGCTCATTATTCGCTTGCCTCTTCTGATGACGTTTGTACTTCGAGTTCTCTTTGGTCGCGTTTGGCAAGTTCCCGCGCAATGCTCCCAAGGACACCATTAATAAACGCAGGGGATTCATCTGCGCCGTACTCTTTTGCTAGTTCAACGGCTTCATTTACCGCCGCGCCCATTGGAACATCTTTTTCGCAAAGCATTTCGTAAATCGAAAGCCGCATTAGCGCGAGGTCTACTTTGTTGATTCTGTCGATTGTCCAGTCGCGTAGGAAGTTCTCGATTACTTGGTCGAGTTCGGCAAGCCTGTCGAAAACGCCCCAAAAGGCGCGGTCGATATACTCTGCATCGCGCCCCTTTGGGCGAGTGAATTTCTCGAAACCGTAAATTTCGCTATCGCCTTCGTCAAGAAATTCGTAGTACGCGGCGCGGGCTTTTGCCAAGCCTTCCACGCCAGCCAAGTCAAACGGCAACACAAATACCAAGTGAAACGCGTGACGACGCGCCGTTCGGCGGCTCATGCCTTTTTCTTCTCTCCAACAATAGCCTTAACCGACACATTCACTTCCGCAACAGAAAGCCCCGTCATTGTTTCAATGGCGGCCTTCACGCGCTTTTGAACATCTACAGATACCTCGTGAATTTTTGTACCCATACGCACCGCGATACTTAACCCAATGGTAACGGTTTTGCCACGTACCACAACGCTAGTGCATTTCGCCATTTGACGGCGCATAGTTTTGCCGCCAGAAATCCACGCAAGTCTTAATACTCCGTCGGCTTCCATTGCCGCCGTTCCTGCAATTATTGTCAAAACTTCATCGGCTATGCGCACCACGCCGCCGCTTTCCTTTTTAAGTTCTGTCATTTTCGCACCTCCATGTTTTAGAATTATAACAAACATAGGAAATTTTGCAAATATTTGCACTGACAAAAATAAAAAAGCGGCACAGCCGCATTTCGCCGATAACCTGCACAACAAGCTAACGCATACGTCTCGAAGCCATGAACAGTTTCCTAGGCACTAAAAAAACAGTGGCTATTGAAACACCACTGTTTTTTTTGTTAATTTAATGCTACCGAACACTTTCGTTGTCGTTATCATTAAATCCGCCAATCGAATTATACAGGCGCATTATAATGGTAGCGGCTTGGGCGCGGAGCAAAGTATCATTTGGTCTAAATGTGTATACTCCCTCGTGAACACGGAAGCCGTTTACTATACCATTGTACGAAAGCTTTAACACGTAATCATGGTATAGTGCGTAGTCATCTCCCATTGCTTCTTGGCTTATATCCTCAAACCTGTTTGCTTCAGACTCAAGACCGCGTGTGGGCTGATTCATTCGGAAAAATTGACGAAGGTCGTCGTCCATGCCAGTATACGCATACCATAGAACACGCATTGCTTGTTGCCGTGTTATTGGTGCGTTTGGGTCATGAAATGCGGTTAGCCAATCGTTTTGATATGCATAAATCAGCTGATTTGTTGCAAACGAGTGATTCCACCATGTTTCTGGTGGTGCAAAGCCAAGGTTTGCGCTCCTATCTACTCGCGGGGCATTGTGAAAGAGTGCGTTATGTGTCATATAAACAAATTCGCCAACGGTCATGGTATTGAGTGGATCTACGCGGCGGTTGGGGTGTCCTCTTAATATTCCAAGGTTAAGCGCGTCTGTTAGGTGGGTGATGTACCACTCACTCCATGGTTCCGGGTCTCTGTAGGAGAACACAAATTCATGCCTACGTGTAGTTCTTGTTTGCCCAAGGTCTTCATCAAACCATACCTCGTACACATCTGCGTGAACATAACCAACTGCGCCTGCTCCTATTCTTGCGAACGAACAATGTTCACCCAATGGCACAATACGAGCTTGTCCCTCAAAATTTATGCGTATTGGTACATCGCCATATTCATTAACAGGTGTATCTGGTGGTACATACACGTTTACACTCATAAGCACACCAGTTGAGTATCGCCTATCCACTATTCTGCGCTCTATAATAAGCAATGCGTCGTCAAATATTTCGCCCATTCTTGCTATTTCTTCAAATGGAACGCCCATACTGCGCGCAGACCTTAAAACAGTGACTCTTGTGTCGAATAGGTCGGAACTAGAGGATGCCAATGATAAAGAGACATACCAAAGTTGCATAGCTGTGTTTACACAGCTTATTGATGGAATATAGTCACATGTATAAATCCTATAAAAAATGTGACTTATTATGGTGCTGTTGTGTCCTGGAATATCATGTCTTGGGAAATATACTCCATTACGCAAAGGTGGCTGGAATATAAAGTGCGTTCCTCCAAATTGTGTTGGATTCCCAAACCTTGCGGGGGCATGTAAGTCGCGTGAAGGGTTGTCTCCTCTTGAGTTGCGAGGGAGATAATAGTCATCAAGACCAATACTATGCCCTATCACCCAACTTTCAACATCTTCAAGCACATACAGTTCAAAAAGCTTACCTATAATATCTGCATATGCTTCGTGAAGTGTATCTACATGGGGTGAAGGCCCACTAAGTTGGTGGAAATGCGCAATACCATGCCCAAACTCATGCCCAAAAACATCCAATGCTGCTACCAAGCTTACATCGTCATTTGTTCCAAAAATCGCAAACGATACATCAAGTTCAGATGCGCCATCAACTTGCACCCAAAATGCATTGTCCACATCAAGCCCTACCGAAACATGAAGCGGCGAAAGCCTGTCATCTTCATCTTCATTTTCCCGTTCTACCGTATTCAAAAGGAAATAATAAAAGCGTGATGCTTGATAGTGTGCATCTACAGCGGCAGGGTTGCTTGCCCAATGACTGGTTAGATTGGAAACAATATCTCCTGGCCCATACTTGAGCAAATGATATTGTATATCTGAGACACGCTGGTATCCTAGTGCTGTTGTTTGATATGTGCGAATGCCTCTATCATAATCATGCATATAGTATCTGTTTAATTCTGGAGTGACACCAAGCACTTGTGTGACATTAAACTCCCTCGTATCGCCAAAGCTACCAATTCCAGAAGCAGAGACAGAATTAGCCCAACGAATCCCACTTTGAATGTCTAGTAACTCTCCAGTGTGAGCGTCAAAATAATATCTAAAGCCAACAGAAAGCCTCCACGCTAGTCTCGGTGTTGTGCCTACATGGGTTAAGATAACTACCGATGTGCGTACATTTCTAGTCGTTACAAACTCATACCACTCCTCATCATTGAACTCATGCCGGTATCTTGCATCCAAGTCTATTAATGCCTGTATAGCTTCCTCCGCAGAAAGAGTAGGTTCAACTGTAGTAATCGCGCGTCTAACATCCGGCCTGTAACTTGAGCTGATTGTCAAAACAGCACCAGTGTCTCTGTCAGCCCCCAAATTAATTCCCGCGCCAATCACAGGTATACCTTGATATACTTGACTCAAGTGAAACTGATGATGTTGAAAAGCTCTTCTTACCACATTAGGTACAAGTTCCTCAAAGGCATTCCCAATATCAAAAACATAACGCGCAACATGCATGGCATAAATAGCATCTTCGAGGGTAAACACCTCAACTTGGGGAAGATACCCTATTACAATGCTTGGCGGTCTTCCGTCGCCCCTGTCTGACACCTCAAAATCATCACCAGAAGCGTCACGAATATCGTCTAGTGTAAGATAGCGGTCATTTCCAGTTGGTGGTCTATTGTTTTCTGTTGTGGGTCTGACAGTTCCATCAGTTAGGTCAACTTGCCCAGTTTCGATTGCATTATAAAACCTATACACAATCAAAACTGCTTCTGCGCGTGTAATATTCCTTGCAGGGGCAAATGTGCCGTCTGGGTTTCCTCGCAGAATTTCAAGTTCACGCAAGGCGTTTACTGCGTCATATGCCCACGGAGATATTGCTTGGCTGTCTGCAAACGCGGTATTGACAGGGTGAATATCTGTGCCTATTAGCCCATACATTATGAAGCTTACTTCTTCCCGTGTTATGGGGTTGCCTGCTTGGAAGGTGTTGTTTTCACGCGGGTTTATATATGGCTGGAATTTCAGCAATGTGTCAAAGAACCATACCCCGCCTTCTACATCATAAAATCTTGACGTTGTACTTGCAGCGGGTAGTTGTAGTACATTATCCAGCACTGTGATAAATTCGGCGCGGGTTATATTTGCGTCTGGGCGGAATGTTCCATCTGGAAAGCCGCGTAACCAGCCGCGATTTATTGCAGCGCGGAACTCTGTTTCAAAAAATGTTCCAGTTATATCGTCTGTTTGTGCGTGTATTGGTATCATACTAAGCGATGATAATGTAATAACGATTGCTAGAAAAATTGCTATTACAGAATTTATTTTTATTTTCATTGCATACCTCCGTGTTTAGATTTTTTAGTGCAGTACATAAGCCCATTCCCTTATCCGCACAACAGAGCCTTGTCCGTCGCCTAGTCCCACGATAAAAGGTAAGTTTCTTCCATACGTTCCTTGGTCTGGGCGAAACTCTACTGTACAGCCTATATGGGTTGATATTAAAAACGTGCCTTCTGTTGCCATCCAGAAAAAGTATGGTGTATCATCAACAAATGTCTCGAAGCCTGTTACGCTTATTACATACACTCTTTCTGCTCCAGCTAAACGTCTGAAAGTAATTTCACGAATTTCTGGTCTGCGGGTTACGTTATGCTCTAAAAATTCAAGTTCACGCCCTGCCAGTCTCCAACGGCTGTCACTTGCGGGTATGATATAGCTTACTGGAAACTCCAGTGCTGCGCCGTTTGCTTCTATATCAAAAGCAAAGTTTATTGTCCTTTCTGCAAATGACCGAAATACATATATCTGAAACTCGGCACTTGCTTCTTCTCCTGGTTGTATTATTCCAAGGCTTGCGGTGATTTCTGTATTTCTTCTCAAAAATATGTTTTCGGGAAGGTTTAGCTCTGCGTCAACATCATAGCTTGTTGTTTGGGAAGTGTTTCTTGCAATAAGCGTTACCGTTCTCCAGTTTTGGTCGCGTTCTTGCCATATGTCAAACCCTTCATCACAAAAAACAGCTTCAAAAATTAAACTGCCTTCCTCTATTATGTTGCCACCACTGTCGCCGCCATTTCCACCTTCATTATTGCCGCCGTTCCCTCCATTATCGCCGTTGTCATCATTACCACCATTATTTCCACCGTTGCCGTTACCGTTACCATTATCATTACCGTTGCCATTTGGCGGAGGTGGTACAAAAGGCGGCCAGCCATCATAAGGCGTACCCACATGCTCATAAACTCGCACGTTTGTAATGCTTGAGTTTGGAACAAAAGTGCCAATGATACTCAAGTGTAAAACTTGCTCTGGGTGTAGTACTTGCCCATCACCTGGGATATATGCGAGTATTGCGGAACTGCTGGTGGTTTGGATTACTTGTGCATTTGGCACGGTGGTTAGGTTCATTCCGCCACCGTCTACGTCGAAATGGACTTCCCAGTTTTGAATTATTCGCGGTCTGCCTGCTTCGGTTGTGGTATTCTGCACGACTATTGCATGGTGGAAGTTGTTTCCATGCCACACAGAATATTCTTCAATATCCACGCTTCTATCTGCGATTGGAACTAAACGACGTTCCGCTGGACGCACCCTAAAATCTGTTGGCAGGAAAAATTTCTGCGTGTTGCTGTATGTGTGAATTTGCACAGATTCCCCTGGTCTAACAGGTGATTGATGCCCAAGGTTGCGGATTGTAGTTTCGCTGTCATCTTGATGCACAAACAAACCGTTGTTTTGCCACGATTCGCCCCATGCAGTGGGTTCGTTAAGCCCTAGCGGGCGATTCATGCTGAATACCCAGTGCGGCCATTCTTCGTCACTGGTGTTTGTGATTTCAAACATGGTGTTATGTCCTTGC
>WQVV01000124.1 GCA_009785665.1 Defluviitaleaceae bacterium | reverse complement strand
AGCCCACAAGAAATATCATGATGAGTATGGCACTTATTTTTTTCATCATTTTCATTCACCTTCACTGACTTTAAGAATTATTTCTTTCGCGTATTTCCGTGCCTAAGGTATCTACAAAGCTGGTTATAATGTTAAACGCCCCTGCTGGTGGGTAGAAATCCCCGCCGAAGTCACCGCTTCCGCGCCGTCGCATCATTGTGCCGTCGTTAAACAATATACCAATCTGCCAACCCATTCCGCCATCTGCTGTGAATCTATCAACGGGGCTTCGATAAGACTCCTCCCAGTCGCGAATATTGGATTTTTCAAGAGCTTTGATTAGCCTATCAAAATCGCCATCTTCTATATTGGCGTAAAGCATTGAATTTAGCCACGCATATGCAAAATGCGGGTTGTAATAAATCTTTTCATTTATCCTATCAAAAACAAAACCATTGCCATGATGAAAACCGCCGTAAGTAAACACAAACCTCTCAATAGTTTGAAAATCTACATCGTTGCTTGCAGAAACAAAATCTCCGCTTATAATGTAGTCCAAATTATACCGTCCATCATTTCGGCTATGCTCTATTGTCCATTCTCTGCGCCATTGTTCTTCGGCTCTTATTTCTGCTAGTCTTTCATCTGACGTTACATATTCTCTTTCTTGTACTTCCGCGCCTATTGTATCTATAAAGCTGGTTAGAACGCGGAACTCCCTTGCTGGTGGGTAGAAATCTGTAGCACTAACGCGTCCACGTCCACCACTTCGCAACATTGTGCCGTCGTCAAACAATATGCTAACACTCCAAAAAGTCCTGTTTTCCATTGAATGTATATTACCTTCACCTTGATAAAACTCCTCCCAATTGCGAAGATTGGATTCTTCAATGACTTGAATTAGCCAGTCTAAATCGCCATCTTCTATGTTGGAGTAGTATGGTATTGTGCGCAGTTGCGACCTAGCTGTAGCCGAAGTTGGGTCGAAATAAAGCTTTTGATTTATCCTATCAAAAACAAAAATATTGCCAGAATAAAAATCTCCGTAAGTGAACATAAATCTCTCGATAGTTCGTAAATCTGCATCGCTACTTGCAGGAACGAAATTTGGGCTTGTCATGTAATTCAAATCATATCTTCCGCCATTTCGGCTATGTGATATTGTCCATTCTTTTCTTAAACGCTCTCTTATCCTTTCTTCGCTTGCTTCTTCGTTTGTTGCTGGTCTTTCATCTGGCATTTCATTCGCTCCTAGAGTGGCCGTACAGCCCACAAGAAATATCATGATAAGTATGGCACTTATTTTTTTCATCATCTTCATTCACCGTCGCTGACTTTATAATTTTTTTGTGCTTTGCGCGGGAAGCGTTCGATTATGCTTCCCGCACCACGTTCCAAGGTTTTAATCTTTCTTATTTCTCAATCTTAAAAGCATAACGCATTAACGTAAATGCGAAATCTCCGCTACTCCAGTTTACATCTACGAATACTATGAATGTTCCTGTTTCTTCTGGGAGGGAAATGGTGGCTGTTCCGTTGGTGAAATCTTGTGCGAATACACCTATTATTGTTGCGTGTTGGTAGTACATTTCCGTTGCGTGTTGATAGGTGGTTATGCTTGCGTATTCGCCATCAATTACGATTTGAAGATTTTCACTGTATGGAATTGCTATTGCTGTGTCCAGAATGTTTGCCCATGATATTGGCGCGCCGCTTGCGCTAAACATTAGCCCGTCGTCTGTAAGTCCCGCCCCGTGTGAAAAATGCTCTATTGGGGTGTGTTCTGTGCCGTTGGCGATTAATGTTACTGTACCCACCTCGAATGTTGGTTCTGCTAGGGAAGGAGTTTCGTAATTGTCGCCGCCAGTAGCTGGGGTCTGCTCTATGGGTTCGCGTTCTACGGCAGGGAGATTTAGCGAGGAACTATTCGCAAAATCGAATACACGTTTTAACGAAACAATACTTTGCTCTCGGGTGTATGGCTGTTGCGGTGCAAACAGATTATTGCCTACGCCGCCCATAACTCTCAACTGGTTTACATTTATAATTGCAGAAACTGCCCAATCAGATACTTCGTCCATATCGTAGAAATGCGGTAATCCTCCCGAGCTCATGGGTATTTCAATTGCTTTAGTTAGCCTATCCAGCATTACTGCCGCTTGTTCGCGGGTTAAAGTTCCGTCTGGGTTAAATCTTCCACCACCCACGCCCGTTACAACGCCGATATATGCCGCTTTTTCTACGTTGATGTCTGTTGTGTCGTCGAATGTAACGCGTCCTGTTATCTCTTCGCCGCGCACGGCTTCATACAATGCTACTGCCAACGCCGAAAACTCTGCGCGTGTTGTTGCCTGCGTATAATCCGATTGCAAATTTTGTGGAACAAGATTTTCCGCAATAGCGGCATTCACTTGCTCTGCCGCCCATGCCGAAGGCTCGTTAGCCGCAACAGATACAGCCATTACCAACACCACCAATGCTGTAACCACAGCAAAAATTGAAACTCTTTTGAAACTTTTCATGTACAGTCACTCCTATAAAAAAATTTGACTACAACAGTATAACCATTGTAGTCAAACTTATATTACAGCCCTAGGGCGTGTTTTCATTTTTTTAGTGACAACATGCTTAACCCGCTATATATATTTTTCTTGCCTGTAGCGTGAAACGCATATCGCCGCTATAGGTTTGTAGGGTTAGTATGTCGTCCTGCTCTCTTGCGAAGTTCAAACTTTCGTGAATTGTTGGGACTGCGTGGAAATTGAAAATCTCCCATATTGTCTCCTCTTGTGGGGTGCTTAGAATTACATGGGTGTTCTGCGTGAAAAAATCGTAATCTAAATGTCGGCGCAGGTTTTCTGATAATTGACAGGATTCTAGTTCGTGAAGGCGGTGTGCTTCGTATTCAGTTATACGCAGAATTTTATAGCGTATAGATGTACCTGTTATTAATACATAACCTTCAAACTCTTGCGTTTCGTTTTCGGCTTCGGTTGCATCAATATATTGTATCGTTGGTGTTTCTGGTGCTGGTAAAAAATCCTGTAAATAATCAACCACAGCGGCAGCAATGAACGGCACTGTTTCGAGCGTTTCGTAATCGTTGATATTATCGGTCGTTATATCACCAGTCAAAATAACTACATCTATTGGAATTGAAACTCTATCCTCCACACGCCGCGAATCATCAGCCAGCATGTAAGTCCATTCAATATGCGCAAAAAAAACCACCACAGCCAAAGGTGATGCAATAATCGTCAAAAATATTGCATACAAAATTATTGGGAGTGGTGGTTTTCTCATATGACATCAACCTTATCGTCGTGGCGATTGCCTTGTAATTGCTAGGCGGCGCGTAAATATGCAGCAAAAATCCAACCTTCGCGACCATCTACGGATATTCTAACCCATCTGTTACGAAATTCCAATACCGTGATGGAATCGCCACGCGCCAAATGCGTGAACGCACTGTAACCCATACCTGCCCCGTCACGAACATTTAGAAAATGGCAGTAGTCCACAATTTGCGTGGAGTTTACTGGGAATCTAGCGGCGGTAAGTTCCGCGATTGGGGTACGTGTTCCAACGTTGCTTGCTGTGGGTACGCGCCTAACTTCCAAAACATCGGCATTAGACAAATAGCCCGCCCACACCCAGCCCGTTTGACCGTCTGTAGTTTCAAAACGAACCCATCTATTGCGAAATTCCCGCACGGTAATAACAGTACCATTCGTCAAATGCGTGAACGCCGCATACCCCATGCTTGGCCCTCTGCGAACATTCAGAAAATGACAAAAATCCACCGTAGCCCGCGAATTAACAGGAAACAAACTAGCCGTAAGCAACGAAGACGGCGTGCGATTAGCAACCCTAACAGTCGAGGCAGTTCCGCCACTAGGCAAAGGCGCGACGGCGGCAGTCTCGCGAGAAAGATACGCCGCAAAAATCCAGCCTTCGCCCCTATCTGTATCTATGCGAACCCATCTATTACGAAACTCCAGCACCGTCACCCTATCAAACCGCGACAAATGCGTAAACGCGGCATAACGCGGCCCCGCTCCCCTGCGAACATTCAGAAAATGACAATAGTCAACCATTTGCTCCGAACCAACAGGGAACATATCGGCATGAATCTGCCCAATTGGCGTGCGAGTACCAACAGAAGCCATAGCCATATGCGGCACACTAACCACCGCCACCACCATTAAAATCACCGCAACACTCATTACAGCCGACACCAACATAAGCAAATTGCGCAATTTCAAAGAGAACTCCTCCTATAGCGATTTCGTTTGAAATTGGGCTTCGTTTGTTGTCAATTCTGTAGCGTTCACAGAATTGACAACAAACGAAGCCCATTTCAAATCGAAACGCCTACATAAATGAAATGTATCAAAATCATAACATGGTATCGTCTTAAACTGCAAGGCTATGACTGCTATATTTGTAAAAAGCGATTCGCGATTCGAGTGTAAACTTCATAAGAAACTTCTTCGCCATTCACTCTAAATATATGCTCATCTTCTCCGTCATTGTGAGCGGCACCCAAAAATGTGTTGTCAATCCGATACAATCTTGTTAGTTCGCCATTTCGCATAGAATAAATATTTGCACTGTTGTAATTGCCGCCAAAGCCACCCATAAAACCACGAAGCATGAGTACATATTCAGATGTTTCTTGGTCATATCCAAATGTAACAAAATCCCCACCTATGCTTCCTCCGCTGGTATAACCGCTTGACAATAACACAACTTCGCCATCTGCAATTGTAGCAAACCCAGTCATTGAACTTGACCATCTAGGCGAAATAAAATCTTCTTCGCCCCATACAGCTCTAAACCAAAGGTCAAGTACACCATCACCGTCAAAATCAAATATATTCTTGTCCGTGATTCTCCAATTACCACAATTATGGATTGGTACTAGCTCGCCACAACATTGAAAGCAACGCACGCGCAACCAGTCCTCCGCTTCTAAAAAGGCTAGATATAGTAACTCCGCTTCGCATTGTATATCACTACTGGAAATGTGTACGCCTTCTAAAGCCAAAGATTGTAAAACAGAAGATTGATTTTGGGGAAGGGGATATGTCATATCAAACCCCTTATCTGCAAGCAGACTAAGTACATATTCAAAATCAATTGTAACGCCATCATCTGTTACAATCGTAACGAAGAAAGTGGTAGGCTCTATTGTTTCGGTGAGTAACTTGGCTATACCTGCCGCATTATCGTAAGTGCGCAAATGGTAATTCGCATTATGAAGGCGTAAGCTAAAAGGATTTTCGTCAGCACTAAGAGCCGTTGCCATATCGGGGAAGTTATCTAACGCAGACAATTGATTTTCCAACGGAATACCAAGTATCAAATCAAGCAGTGTAATACCATCTGTCAATCCAATGATATGTCTGTTATTTGAGACGGCAAAATCTCGGATATAAAATTCTAATGAATAAGCGCGTTCCCCATCTGAATGCATAAAGTCAATATCAAACAGCAATAATACCGTAAAAGGAGTGAAGGTAGCAACCGCATTAAATGCAACTCCGTAGGTTTGAGTCTGTACAATAAAGTTTGATAGGGTATCTTCTGGCAGTATATCTGCCAATGTCAACCCGTCTGGCAGAACCATAAGGGCTGTATTATGCGCTGTTTCTTCCTCGCTGAATCCCTCCCTAGAGTCTTCTTCTACTTCAAAAACGAAAATATCAGCGCGATACATAGCATCTGTTATTATGGGCGCAAGCGGATTGGGAAACCATTCAGGGTTGCCGAGATTAGTTGTAGCCATAATATAAGCTACATTATCACCATATGTGACACGGGCAAGCCTATCATGTTCAAATGACTGCTCTGCTGTCGCTGGAACATCATCTGTATTGTTGTATTGCGGAATTTCTTCGGTCGCTTCCGTAGTTTCACCACTGTTTGAATCAAGATTACCAGACTCGTACTCAACAACTGCATTGTATGGTGTATAAGCTATATTCTCTGTCTCATTGGATATTTCGTTGTTTTGCCCACAGGCCACAACCATTAGAAATGCTACAACCGTGCATAATAACAAATACTTTTTCATAATACCCTCCCAGAATTGAAAATATTTCCTTGATAAAATCATAACATGGTATCGTCCCAAACTGCAAGGCTTCGTGAAAAAATCGTCGAGTCTAAGAACCTGCGGTCAATAAAATCACGCCGAATTAACATAAAAACGAAACCTTTCAGCAATTTTGCAACTCCTAGCGTGGCACGCGTCGTCGTCATAAAACCGCTGAAAGATTCCGTTTTTACGCCACTTCGGCGCAATTTTATTGACCGCAGGTTCTAAAAGAAAGTGAATAAAAAGTAGCCGTTACTTCTTCCTTCATCTGGACACATGCGGATAGTTTGTATCAATCCTTGATTTCCATTTATGACAACATCACCTATTGAATCTCGTGCATCTAAATCTATATCAATAATTGCAAACTCACCGCTGTTAGTATCCAAAACAAGAAATCTTGGGTTTGCTGAATCTCTGTGAAAAAATAATTCTACAGGTGCAGTTTTGTCGGGGTTTTGCGAATGCATCCAATGTCCCCAAACTAAAGGTGTTACATTGCCGTCATCTTCAATTCTGCCAATCACTGCATTTGGCGCGAAAGTAAACAGATACATATATCGCCCAAAAATCCTTAAATATCCTGGGCGGGAAGCCAGCAGACTTTCTATTTCATCAATATAGCTATTTCTCAAGAAGTTCATATTTATATCGTAAATTCTTGCATTTTGCGCCCATTCGCCATCTGCATCAAGCTTGTATGCGTACAACATATAGATTGTGTCATCATCAATGTCATGAAGCACTTTGACCGTCCCTGTAGTTGTTTGTAAGCAAAAAATGGATTCAGATAGAATAGTTCGTGTATTATCATTGAAGCAAAACTTTTCCAAATATGTTATCTGATTGTCCCCTTCCACTCGGACTTTTATTGTAAAAAGGGCATTGTTATGGTAACGATAACTGTTGATTCCAAAACCAGATTCTCGACACTCTGCAACACGAAAAAGTCGGTTGCTTAATAAATCAACAGTGTAAATCGCATTGAGAAGTTCATTGCTATCATCAAACACCGTTTGATAAAAGAATGTTGCGTTGTCAGTCAAAAACATCTGTCCAGCCCTCATCAACCACCGACTTTCAGATTCACCAATTTTTTCATATGTGCCTGTTTCTAAACAATACCTAAAAAAAGTTGATATGTTGTAATCTAAATCCACAGCATAAAAAATAAAACTATCCCTCATAAAATGATGCACACTGGTAAAGCGACATAACATAAGTTCTTCTGCGTCTGCGGGAATAGATATTTCAACCAATTCAAATAACGCGGGTTGCAAGGTGATTTCTTCTTGGCTACACCCGCTGGTTACGTTTATAAACAAAACACATATGAATGTAATGATATATACTTGCCTTTTCATAATCTCATCCTCCAAATTTATTCAAATAGTTACAACGCATATCAAAATAGATATGCGTTGTAATGGGTGCAAAATGTATAACTGAATATTACCACAAAATCCCACCATTTTGAATGTATGCACTATGCAAATTCTCCGCATCTAAAGTAAATAACTCCCAAGCTCTATTATTATTATATCCACCCCATGGGTCTGCTATGGCAAACCATGTACGCGCTTGAGCGTGGCTAACGCCATAGGTAGCAACAAAATGTCGATTGTTTAGGTCATATGGAAACCCATGACTCCGTTGCGGATACACTTGAAGTATACTAGGTCGATTGTGCATACGAATACTTGCTTCTAAAGCCTTTGTTAGTACTACTTGGTCTGCGTCGTATATGCGGTTATACCAAACCCTCGTCATTTCAGCAAGATAGCTTTGCAAACTTCTTGTTGTTGTTCCCCCCTCAGGGTACATTGTCAGCCGAGGAAAACCATTTAAAACAGTAAATTCGTTAGGTGCCCAGCCATTAATGGTATATAAAGACATTCTCGCAACAGCTGCACCACAAGTAATACCAGTTTCTTGGCCGACATATCTGAAGCGTGACACCATTATCCATTGGTTAAATGGAACGAAAGTTGGCGTGAATGTTGCTGCAATTTGCGTATCTGTAAAACCTTGCATCCGCAGTACATCTTCTATGGTGTGCGTTCTCCAAAACGCATTCCAATAAGCAATCTCCTCTGGCGATGCAGGCAATGCTCCATCAAAACTATTATTGGTAGAGCGCGAATGAGGGTTAGGCTCTCCAACATTGTAAGTTCTTGGAACAGGGGGTGGGGGTGGGGGTGGGGGTGCAGAGTTCGCAAACACACTCAGGTTGCTTGCTGTGAAGATGAAAACCAACAAGAATGCTAAAATCTTACCAATGTTTCTCCTTTTCATTTAAAAAACTCCTTTTTTAATTGTGCTGTATGCGCGGCTAAAGCTACTTACATTGTTCCCTCCTTCCGATATATTTGTTCACGCGCAACACCCAAATCGCGCATACAATTAGGTCTTGCTCGACTCTCTCGCAAGTATATGTCATGCTTCAACGATTTGCAACACTTTTCGATATTAAAGTTCAAAAAAATAGAACCAAACATATCAACCGCGGGAATATGTCGGCTCATTTAAAAATATATGCAAGATTTTTAGCCATAAACTTTCACGTAGGCAGAAAATCCGCTTTGCGTGAGGCAGTCAAGCAAACGCCCATTTCATACGGGTCGAAATTTCCAACCATTGATTCGTGTATATACTTTTTAAACTAGCGTGAAACTATCATTGTTAAATGTATTCAGATAATATCAGATAAAATAGTTCGCGCTGCTATCAAACAACACTTTTCCAAATATCTTATCTAATAATCGCCATCATAGAGTCTGTTCAGAATCTTCATAAATCAATAATCATCAAGAAAACTGTGTTCTATTCCGTTTAGTTTGTAGCCTATTGTGGTGTCTAGGTTTACCATTTGCAGGCTTTGAAAAACGCTTTTTTCTACGTCTTTGTTGGTGGATTTTAGTTGGGTTAGTAGGCTTTTTACTACTTGGCGTGTGGACGTGCCGCCGCTTGCGTCGAAGATATTGCAATTTTCGGCTAGGGGGCAGGCGCATTGTATGAACGACAAGTTATTGTAGCGTTTCCATGCTAGAATTGCGTCTTCGCCTATGCAGTACATTGGGCGTATTAATTGCATGTTTGGGAAATTTTTGCT
>WQVV01000123.1 GCA_009785665.1 Defluviitaleaceae bacterium | reverse complement strand
GGTTGACGCAGGTAATAGGGGCGATATTTATTAAACCCGTATATAAAAATTCAAGGTGTATCAAATTTTCGAGGAGCGTTTCCGACCCGTTCGGGAGCGCGCTTGAATGGCATTCAAGAGGTCAGGGGTTCGACTCCCCTCGTCTCCATTTAAATCAAAAACCCTTGAAATTGTGATAATTTCAAGGGTTTTTGTTCGCATTAAATCTCTAATCCCTACCCTCCATCTGCCGTCTCATGTACATAAAAAAGTTTACTCCGTTTCGTTTTGGGTTGGGGGCGTTTACTCGCTTTATTTCTTTGAATCCTAATTTTTCGTATAAGCGGAAAGCGGTTTGGTTTGTGTCGGCTACCTCTAGTACGTAGGACGTGTAGGTGTTTTTTTCCATTACGAAATCTAGTAGGTCGTGGGCTATGCCTAGGTTGCGGAAGTCTGGTGAGGTTGCTACAAATTCTATTGAGCCTGTTCGTTTGCTTAGGGTGAAAGGGTATGAGTTTCTTATCATGTGCCGCCGCAACATGTAATGCGCGAAATTTCCTCGTATGAAACCTAGTGTTCGTACAAACTCCTTTCGCTCTAGCCTTATTGGCGAAAACCCTTGTGTACAGGCCGCCATTGCCGCCACTACTTCCCCTTTCGCCGCTACATAAAAATAGCTTAACATGAATATGTGCGCGAATGCTTCGGTTAGTTTGTCCTTGTCCTTTGAAAAATGTTTTAGCCATTCGTAAAAGCCTTCGACGAATATTCGGCTTAGTTGATGGCGTGGGTCGAATTTTAATTTGTCTGCACGGTAGAATTTCATTTTGCCGCCTCCTTGCATCCTGTGGTTCGCTATATAGCGAACGACTTTCAAAATCGTGATTGCGCGTCGGGCAAAACCAGCCAAAAACGCTCATTTCGCGTTTTTGGCCGACCTCCTTCAATCACGTTTTTCAATGTCGTTCGCTATATTATATCACAACCCGACGCGCAGACGGGAATTTTCCAGAACGCACTTTTGTACTTCTTGAAAAATGGTGATAATAATGTTAGAATTTAACGAGTATTCTAAATTTTTCAAATATGTTTGTACGTATATAAATAGCGTGGAGAAGGAGTTATCAGATGACAGATAATCAAAACACATCGGAGTATTCGGCGGATAATATCCAAGTGTTGGAAGGACTTGAAGCTGTTCGGAAAAGGCCAGGCATGTATATTGGAAGTACGGCGGCAAAAGGGCTTCATCACTTGGTATACGAGATTGTAGACAATGCGGTTGACGAGGCGTTGATGGACGCTTGTGACACTATTGTTGTTACAATTCACCCAGATAATTCAATATCGGTTAGGGATAATGGGCGCGGGATTCCTGTTGGGATTCAAGCGCAAACGGGGCTTCCTGCGGTGGAGGTTATTTTCACGGTGCTTCATGCTGGCGGAAAATTTGGCACTGGAGGATATAAGGTGTCTGGAGGGCTTCATGGCGTTGGAGCATCGGCGGTTAATGCGTTATCGGAATGGCTGATTGTTCGCGTATTTGACGGCGAGAAGATTCATGAACAGAAATTTTCTCGCGGGCCAAAGCAAACCGATTTGCAAGTAATAGGCGAAACAACAGAAACAGGAACGCTAGTTCATTTCAAACCCGACGCAGAAATCTTCGAGGAACTGGAATACAGTTTTGATACGCTAAAACAGCGTTTGCAGGAAACAGCCTTTCTAACAAAAGGGCTAAAAATCGACCTAATCGACGAAAGACCCGACCCGTTTCGCTTGCGCTCGTACAAGTACGACGGCGGGATTAAGGAATTTGTAGCACATATAAATAAAAACAAAACGCCGTTGGTAGAGGAAATTTTTTATTGCGAAGCGAAGTACGAGAATGTTCTAACAGAAATCTCCCTGCAACACAACGACGGCTTTCAAGAGAACACATATTCATTCGTAAACAATATCAATACATCGGACGGCGGAACTCATGTAACAGGCTTTCGCGCTGGCCTAACCAAAACAATCAACGACTATGCCCGTAAATTCAATCTACTAAAAGAAAACGACAAAAACCTCTCAAGCGAAGACGTGCGCGAGGGACTAACGGCAGTAATAAGCATAAAAATAGGCGACCCACAATTCGAGGGACAGACAAAAGGAAAACTAAACAACAGCGAAGCCAGAACAGCCGTGGAGTCAATTCTAGCAGAGCATCTGGCGTACTTCCTAGAAGAACACCCAGCCGTGGGCAAAATAATGGTAGAAAAGAGCCTAATGGCCGCACGCGCACGCGACGCGGCAAGAAAAGCCCGCGAATTAGTGCGACGCAAGTCGATTTTCGAGGGCGGGCGTTTACCAGGGAAATTATCAGATTGTTCAGAGAAAGACCCCGCACTTTGCGAGATTTTCCTAGTAGAGGGTGACAGCGCGGGTGGTAGTGCAAAACTTGCGCGTTCGCCGCACACGCAAGCAATCTTGCCACTACGCGGTAAAATCATGAACGTGGAAAAAGCGCGTCTTGACAAAATCCTTGACAACAAAGAAATCGAAGCCATGATAAAAGCCTTCGGCACGGGCATTCACGAGGATTTCGACATAGACAAACTACGCTACCACAAAATTGTAATCATGACCGACGCTGACGTTGACGGCTCGCATATCCGCACGCTAATGCTAACATTTATGTATCGTTTCATGCCCAACCTAATAGATGGCGGCTTCGTATACATTGCCCAACCCCCGCTGTACAAAGTGGAAAAAGGCAAAAACGAATACTACGCCTACAACGACGACGAGCTAAAGAAAATTCTAACAGAAATAGGTCGCGAAGGCATAAAACCAATCCAACGTTACAAAGGTCTAGGCGAAATGGACGCAGACCAATTATGGGAAACCACAATGGATCCAGAAAAACGAATCCTACTACGCGTATCCCTAGACGACGCAATAGCCGCCGACCTAATCTTCACCCAACTAATGGGCGACAAAGTAGAACCACGCCGCGAATTTATACAAGAGTTCGCAAGCCAAGTAAGAAATCTTGATGTGTAGGAAATAAAATTATACGGAAGTGCGAAAACATTAAACAGGCTCTTAGCTCGTCGTCGGTAAATGTTTTCGGCATTCCGCATAGCAGATAAATTGCGTCTGCTCAATTCGCATTGCAAGGTGTGACAGCTACCTTATTATTAAAATGCAAAACCGCGCTCCCCTATTAAGGTAGGAGCGCGGTTGTTTTTTTTGTCGGTAACTTTATGATTTGTGAAGCAACGCGTCCAAGTAGACACTGTGCTTTAATTTCACTCAATTATACCAATAATTCTCAGTGAAGTGAGGGAAACATCCAACATTATAGGCAACATCTCATCGTTATTCCATCCGGTTGGTTTTGTAAAAATTGATACAGCTTGCAACATAACTGATTGTCCGTCAACTGAGATAAAAATATTTTCGCAACAATTTTGATTAATGGGTAGGCTATAATTTGCCGCTGTAAGCCTATCAATTCTGTTTAAAGTGCCATCATCATGTTTCAATGTCATTTCTGTGCCGTCTGGTCTTTTTGCCGTAAATGGCTCTGTGAGAAAATTGGAACCTTGCAAAAACAAAATATATGGAAAATGTTTTTCATCTATCATTATGTTTCTTATTTCATTGATGTTCTTGTGAGAACGCTCAATAGCATTTCCTGCTTGCATTAACTCTTGAGTTTTGTCTTTACCAACTAAAACTCCTTTGCCAATATTTTCAATATC
The DNA here is from genome assembly GCA_009785665.1 of Defluviitaleaceae bacterium. Lineage (GTDB taxonomy): Bacteria > Bacillota > Clostridia > Lachnospirales > WQUN01 > WQVC01. The sequence continues at coordinate 5,465 of WQVV01000123.1, read as the reverse complement.
CTTTCCTTGATGTTTGGCTTCTGATACTAAAACAATTCGCCATTTACCATTGTTATCCCTAACTTCAATGATGCCACCATCAGGTTTTATTGATGCTCTTGCAACAAATATTGTCACACCCAATCTTGAGTCTACTGTGTTGAGTTTTTCATTAATCTCTTTTTTGTTTATACTATTTCTAAAACGAAACTCAAGGTTTGGAAAATCTTTTTTTAGGGTCTCAAAAATAACTCGTGATAAGTCATTTACTGACATATCATGCTTTTGTGCCATTTCACCGAATATTTCCTTTGGCCCTTGACCTCTTATTTTTTCTATGCTTAGTCGGTCAGTTTGTTTGCCCATTCTTGACACCATCTCCCATTGCCTTGTTTTTGATTAAAATTCTAAAGTACGGGCATCTGCCGTCAATTGATAAATCCTTGTCATCATTGCCTTTTCTGAATTTTATAATATCAAACTGTTCTGGGCAATATTTATGGAGGAAAGAAATGGGTACACCCATTGCACCATCATAGTCAGAGGGAATAGCATCTGTAAAAGGCACTTCGATAGCATCATAGTTGTCGTATTTATCGTAGTTTTGTTTTTCTCTGATTTCTTTATGTTTGCTAGATTTTAGGTTTTGCTCCATTGTCATAAGTTGTAGTGGCTTGTGCCGTTGACCATGGTCAATGTTAGTAAGCCAAATGGTGTTATTGGTTGATACTATCCTGTTTCCGTGTTCGTCAATTCTTGCTTCCGAACCGTTTAACGGGTAACTTTTTGGCACTATAAAACCTTTAAAGCTTCTTCCGAACCCTAAACCCATCCACATACGGTTATCCTTTATTAATGGAAAAATTTCTTTGTAGGTAATAGCGTTCATATTGCAGATAACTAAAAATTGCTTTTGAGCTTCCGTTATCCATGCCATAAACTCGCGAAATAGTGAAAACGGCGGATTTGTTATAACAAAATCAACTTCATCACGTAAATCCTTTATCTCCTCACTACGAAAATCACCATCACCCTCAAGGCGTGTCAATACATTCACGTTGTTAGATAGAAGCCACTTAATATCCGTAAAATCAGCTACACCATCAACATTGCAATCAGCAACTTTTACAATTATTATTTTGTACGCAGTTTTTGTTGTTTTGGCATTTTCCGACGTATTCGCGATAGGAGAACCTATGTAGCAAGTTGCAATCAACTTTTTAAGACCAAAATTATTGAAGTTTAATGCAAAATACTTAAAGAAATTGCTTTCGTAAGGGTCATCGCAAGGACACAGAATAGTCTTATCTCTAAATAAATTGGGGTTAAATTCTAAATATGCCTCTATTTCTTTTTCGATGTCAGCCCATTGCGTATAAAATTCATCAGCTTTATTTCTTTTTGCCTTATCAAAAGACTTAGTTGCCATTATTAAGACCATTCCTTTCAAGTTTTGTTTTTATGCTTTAGGTGATATTATCCCCAAAGGTTCACCCCGTTCACAGCACAGACAAGTAGCCATAAGTTATCAATTTCACGCTAGTACTATAACACAATATTAGAATAGAAAGCAAAATAAAACTGGCATTTGTTATTCTTACTTCCATAAAGCGTGGTTCTTAGAACATGAAAATTATGCTACAATGGTGAAGGTGAAAATATTATGGAAAATCGAATAATAAAAATACTTCCGTATGTGGTAATTTTAGTTTTATCGCTGGTGTTTTTGTATGTGGGTAATAGAATTGCGGTGCGTGGAGTAGCAGACAATGAAGTAACGCAATTTTACGAAGCCCGAGTACGCGTGGTTGTAAGCGTCGAAGACCACAGCACTGCCTTTGAAGAGTGGCAAACAATAATGTTTGAGGCGGAGATTCTTCGTGGTGAGCGTCGTGGCGAACGGGTGACGTTTATGCAAAACACACGCGGGCATTTTTTTGAACGCTTTCCGCGAGTGGCGGAAGTTGGCGACCGTGTTATTCTGGGCGAAGGCGCGCAGGGTGCGTGGAGTTTTATTGACTATGTACGCATATATGGCATAATGATTCTGGGTGGAATATTTGTCATTTTGCTAATTATTTTTGGCAGGGTTAAGGGGTTTAACTCTATTTTATCGTTGGGGCTTACTTGTACTGCAATTTTTGGAGTGTTCATACCGTCTATTATTTCGGGTATGAATATTTATATTTCGGCAATAATTGTTTGTATTTACTCTATCGTTACCACCATTTTTATTATAAACGGCTTTAACAGAAAGTCCATTGCGGCAGTAGCGGGTTGCTTGGGGGGCGTTTTGATTGCGGGAATTTTAACGTTAATCATGAATCGCGCACTGGAACTCACAGGCATAACCCAAAGCGAATCCATTCACCTAATAACCCTTTTTGAAAACCCAATCGACCTAAACGCGATTATATTTGCGGGCATAATAATAGGCGCGACGGGCGCGATTATGGATATTGCAATATCTATATCCTCCGCGCTTTGGGAGGTTAAAGCCCAAGCACCACAAACTACTTTCAGCGACCTTTTCAAGTCTGGCATAAACATAGGAAAAGACATCTTGGGGTCAAGCATAAACACGCTGGTGCTTGCGTATATCGGAAGTTCCCTTACCGTCATATTGATTCTTTTGGGGTGGGGAGTGTCCCTGTTCCGCCTAATGAATCGTGAACTCGTAATTGTAGAACTACTGCAAGCAATAGCAGGAAGTTTCGGAATTTTCTTCGCAATGCCCCTAACCGCGCTAATCTGCGCTGTTTTGTTCGCAGAAAAACCGCAATTCACTGCCCCAAGCTACCCAGATTATCCAGATTACCCAGACCCATTTGACTAAAAGGAAGTGCTAAATTGATAAAAAAATTTGCATATAAAACAAAAAAACTAATATCCAGCAAAAAAGACCAAGCCATAAAAATAGTAGCCCCAAAAGTAGTTACAGGGCTTGCAAATGTAATGCGGCTAGGGCCACGAATGATATTTCGCTCAACGATGGAACTATTACGTGCGAATTTAATCACACGGATTTTGTCATGCATAACGCTACTGGTAGTAGACGTATACGACCTAGCAAAAAAAAGAATTTCCGTGCCGCAATTCACAAAAAACGTAATTTTATCCGCGCTACTGGTAATTAGCGGAACAGTTGGCTGGAACTGGGGAAGCCAATGGATAGTGCTGGAAGTCTTTGGCGGATTCGTGGACATAGTTGGCGGAATAATAGGCGCGGGAATAATGAGTTTCCTATCAAACCTATTACTAGACAAAGCAAGTGGCAAAATAATAGAAACTGACGCGCAAAAAATGTGGAAAATCCTAGACCCACACATAGAAGCCCTTCCCGAAAACGAGCAACAAGAAATCCGCGACAAAATAACAAGCACCTGTCTAAAAAATATGTACGCAAGCGAAGATAGAGAAAAATATGCCGCCGACCTAATCCCCCATTTAAAGAACGGGGGTAAGGCGGGCGGCATACTACGCGCAGAAGCGGCGGCAGCGGAAGAGCCGCTTTCCACCGACAACATGCAGTGAAAACTTTGTTGTGCGTCTCGAAGCCAGATTGGCTATTCTTATTCTTGGTCGCCCCAAATTAGCAATTCTGCGGCTAGTAGGCTGGTTGCAACTACTGTGATGCGGTCTTCTAAAGCATCGTAATCTCCTGTGTAAGCTAGATATATTGCGGCATCAAGGTCAACCATTGCTATGCGTAGTAACTCGAATCCTGCAGCAAACAGCAGAAACCATTCTGCATCAGAATCGGGGACAAACTCGGCAACCGCCATTATACCTTCGTTGGCGAGAGCTATGTCGTCGCTAAGTTCCTCAAATTCATCTGCCCAGACAAGAAAATCTTCATCTGTTTCAATCTCTGCCATGACGTATACCAAACCCCAAGAGTCATGGTACAACTCGTCAAACAACGCATACAGTTCGTTGAATAACTCGTAAAGCTCTCCTTCCGAGAAGAAGGCCGACCCTTCGGGGTCTAGGTCTACCACTGGTGGAGCAATTTCCTCCACTGGCGGGGCAGTTGGTGCGGGGGTTGCCGCTGGTGTTGGTTGCGGCGTGGGCGTTGGTGTTGCTACAGGCGTGCTATTGCCACCACAACCTACCAACGCAAACATCATTATGGCCGCAAGCACGACCATGGGTAGTACAATCTTTCTCACTTGCATTTTGTTTCCTCCTTTATTTTTTATCTCGAACCTAAACATTATAGCATATAATTCACATTTTACCAACTTTTTTAAAGCGAAAGGCGGCAGTACCCATGAACATAGTTTTGCACCAGCCAGAAATCCCACACAACACAGGCGCGATTGGACGCACTTGCCTAATGACAGGAAGCAAATTACATCTAATCCGCCCACTGGGATTCTTCCTAGACGAAAAATCCCTAAAGCGTTCGGGCTTAGACTACTGGCCTCAAATCAGCGTCCAACAATACGACAATTTCGCGCAATTCAAAAAACACAATCACAGCGGACGTTTCTTCTTCATAGAAACAGACGGCAAACAGACCTACACAGACGTAACCTACAAAAAAGACGACTACCTAATTTTCGGAAGCGAAACAACAGGCCTACCACAAGAAATCCTAAAAACCCATCCCAACCAAGTAATAAAAATCCCAATGATAGGAGAAGACCGCTCCCTAAACCTATCAGTAGCAGCAGGAATAGTACTATACGAGGCCCTACGCCAAACGGGATTTTTTAAAGATTAAAAGTCAAAAGATTTAAAGTCAAAAGATTTAAGACCTTGGGGGAGAACCTTTTGTAAAACAAAAGGTTCTCCCCCAAACCCCCTCTCCAAAAAATTTTAACATTTGCGCCTTTAGTTGAGTGGAAATTTGACGAAGCTGTAGCAACGCAAAAAGAAGGGGTCAAGGGGACTGTGTCCCCTTGCAGGGGTATTGGGGACAGCGTCCCCAAGGTCCTAAATCTTTTGACCTTAAATCTTTTGACTTTAAATCTTTTAGCTTGTATGTACTTCCAATATGTGATAAAATTTGCGGAAGCTGGTTGGTTTGGTAATATCGACTGGTCGCTTGAACGGAAATAAAAAATGCGCAATGACCTGTGAACGTGTTTGACCGACACAATCACGGGAAGTGATAGGAGATTCACGACATCACCTAAACACCTGCGGGGTTTCCCCCGCCCATTGCGGTGCTTGCAGTATACTAAACTTCAAGGTTTTCTTCAAGTCTTGGCGGTGACGCGCAAAGGCGGGTTGGAAGTTTCGTTCCTGTAGTATCGTAATGGCGTTATTTTTGTTACATAACGAGACGTGTGCGGTGATTGATGGCTTCGACCATCGTCTCCTACACGATTTTTAAATTCCAACCAGCTCACCCCTTTAAAAAAGCGGGCAAAGACCGCCCGCATAGAAAAGCAAAAGCCGATAGCTCACGTTTCGCTATCGGCTTTTTGTTAGAGATATGATAAAATACGAACCATGAAAACAGAGAGAAAATACAG
>WQVV01000122.1 GCA_009785665.1 Defluviitaleaceae bacterium | reverse complement strand
TTGCCTACTGGATATAGCGCGGTTAGCGTTACTGCATCTACGTTGCAAGCAATTGCGGCGGCTTCCGTTAATTTGACGGTTGTTGTGGATAGCGCGTCTGTTACAATTCCTGTTGCGGCTTTGCCGAATATTATTCAGCAGGGTAGTGGAGATTTTGACATCAACGTGGGAACTGTCGCAATTGACATTGGTATTTCTGTAGATGTTTCCATTAGTTCGGAGGGTGCAAGCATTACTAATCTTTCCGCACCCATTTCCGTTGATGTTGTACTCGAAGACATTGGCGCGGTAAACCATCATAGAATCGTCGCGATTCTTGACGACGGTACACTTGTAGGTGGTAGCTTTAATCCCGTATCTGGTGCATTTACCTTCGATACCGAAATTACAGGCGAGTTCATCATAACTTATGTAGAACATCTTAACCGCTTGGTTCTGCAAATTGGCGGCACTACCATCACCTGTCTTGCAGGGAATGCAGTTACTCAATTTATGGACGTTGCCCCCGTAATTCAAGATGGACGAACATTACTTCCAGTGCGTTTTATGGCTTACGCCCTTAACGCGGAAGTTGGCTGGACACCAGAAACAGACACTTCCCCACTAATCGTATCGCTCAACTTGGACGGAACACCTCTTTCATTCGGAATAGGCGAAATCACGCCCGAACTTGCCGAACTTGGTATGGACGTTCCTGCGCAAATTATCAGCAACCGAACCATGGTACCACTACGTTTCATTAGCGAATTTTTCGGCGCGGTAGTCACTTGGGACGATACTACACGAACTGTACAAATTATCAAAGGTTAGTCGAAAAGTCGAAAATAAAAAGATTGCTCTGCGCAAAAGCGGGCAATCTTTTTTATATGCTAGGAAACTGTTCACGGCTTCGAGACGTATACGTTAGCTTACCAACGCATATCATCGGTGAAATGCGGCTGTGCCGCTTTTTCGTTGTCGTTCGTTATAAAAACTTGCCGCTAATTTTCATGTGTGATAAATTACTTCCTATAGAAATGACATAGCGATTTCGTTTGAAATTGGGCTTCGTCTGTCGTTAATTCTGCGTAGAAGCGTTCGCAGAATTAACTCGTCCTCAGCCCATTTCAAATCGAAACGCGTATAAGGGAGGAATTTAATGCTGTGGGTGAAAGAAAGCATCAATGAGGTGCTAGAGAAACTAAACACAGACAGAAAAACAGGTTTGAGTACAGAAGAGGTAACAACGCGTCAAACGAAGTACGGGCTGAACGAGTTTGAGGAGGAGAAAAAGGAAACTTTACTGCAAAAAATCTTCCATCACTTGTCGGAAATTCCTACGCTTATCTTGATTGCGGCGGCGTTGATTGCGGGATATACAGCAATTTTTCACCCGCCAGATACAATTGGGAATGGCTGGCCAAAAGTAATTGTAATCCTGTCGATTGTTGTGATTAACGTGTGTTTGGGCGTGTGGCAGGAAAGCAAAGCGGAAAAAGCTTTGGACGCGCTGAAAAAAATGAACGCGTTTAAAACAACAACAATCCGAGATAACACAAAGCAGATTATCGACGCGGCGCAACTTGTGCCAGGGGATATAATCGAGCTAACGGCGGGTGATGTAATCACGGCAGATGCGCGTATTATTGAAGCAAGCAGTCTGCAAGTGGAGGAAGCCCCATTAACAGGCGAGAGCGTCCCCGTGGAAAAAGACCCGCACGCGGAAATAACCGAAATCGTGCCACTTGGCGATAGGCTTAACATGGTGTATTCGGGTTGTTTGGTAACGGGCGGCAGGGCAATTTGCGTTGTTGTGGAAACGGCAATGGAAACAGAAATGGGTAAAATCGCAAAGCTTTTGAATACCGCGCAAAAACTGAAAACTCCGTTGCAATTGCGTTTACAGCAACTGGCGAAGCGGATTTCAATTCTAGCGTTGCTTGCTGGTGGTTTGATGTTTGCCTTTGGGCATTTCATTTGGCCTTATAATCCGATTACTGGCGCACCTCGCGAATTTGTGGATAGCTTGATTCTTGCGGTTGCGTTGGGTGTTGCCGCTGTTCCAGAAACGCTGCCTATTATTGTTACTATGGTTCTGTCGTATGGCGTTTTCAACATGGTGCAGAAAAATAGTATCATTCGTAAAATTCCCGCTGTTGAAACGCTGGGCAATACCTCGGTAATTTGCTCCGACAAAACGGGTACGCTTACCCAAAATAAAATGAAAATCCGCCGCGTGTGGCATGTTGACCGCGAGCCGATTTCCGTAACAGAAGAGTTCGACGATTCACAGAAAAAATTAATCGAACTTCTAGCGTCGTGCAGTAACGCCACAATTGAAATTCGCGGCGACGAGGACGAACATGTAATCGGCGACCCAACCGAAATCGCGATTATCAGATTACTTCACGATTTAAAACTTGACCGTGTTCAAGCGGAGCGCGATTATCCGCGTGTGTTTGAATTGCCTTTCGATTCTGGGCGCAAGCGCATGACCACAATTCACCGCACAGAGGAAGGTTATATCGCGGTTACAAAAGGCGCGTTTGACCGCATTCCTGTAAACTGGGACGACGCGCTTTTGAAAAAAGCAACGGAAATTCATGATTCCTTTGCGGAAAAAGCACTTAGGGTAATTGCAATCTCTGTGAAAAAATTCGATGCTATGCCCACAGATTTATCCGAAGAAGCATTAGAAAGCAACCAGCAATTCCGCGGAATGGTAGGCATGATAGACCCACCACGCACCGAAAGCGCAGAGGCCGTAGCCCTAGCCCGCGAAGCAGGAATCAAAACCGTAATGATAACAGGCGACCACAAAGTAACCGCCGCCGCAATAGCAAAAGAAATAGGCATAATGAGCGAAGGCGACCGCGCCATAACAGGCACAGAGCTATCCCAAATGTCTGACCAAGACCTGCTAGACCAAGTAAAAGACATAGCAGTATACGCCCGCGTAAGCCCCGAAGACAAGATAAAAATAGTGCAGGCGTGGCAACATCACAACGAAGTAGTAGCAATGACAGGCGACGGCGTAAACGATGCCCCCGCCCTAAAAGCCGCAGACGTAGGCGTAGCAATGGGCATAACAGGCACAGAAGTATCCAAAAGTGCCGCAGACATGGTTATCACCGACGACAACTTCGCCACAATAGTAGATGCAATTTCAGTAGGGCGTACTTCTTTTGATAACATTAGAAAGACTATCGCGTTCCTTCTAAGCGTAAACTTTGCAGAAATTTTTATCTTGCTTTCGGGAATGCTTTTCGTGGGCGTTTCGCCGCTTATGGCTTTGCAAATTTTGCTGATTAACGTAGTTTCCGACGGTATTCCAGGCTTCTTTATGGCCTTTGAAAAACCCGAACCTGGCGTTATGAAACGTATGCCTTTAAGTAAAAATTCGGGCATTTTTGCAGGTGGACTAGGTGGCAAAATTGCCCGTGGCGCAATTTCTTTCTCAATTCTCACGCTGGGTGCTTTCTTGCTTGGCGCGTATGTTATCCCCGCTCCAGAAGGATTTAACACGGTTGTGGCAACTTACGACAGCTTCACCGCAAATTACACCATTGGAATAACTATGGCGTTTGTTGTGCTTTCTTGGGCTTCCGTTATTAATATCTTTAATGTTCGTAGCGACTTGTCCATTTTCAAAGTTAATTTGATGTCTAACAAAGGGTTGCTGTTCGCCGCCATGGGTACGATTTTGTTTACCCTTTTCGTTGCCCTAGTTCCTCCAGTTGCCGAAATCTTTGATGTGCAAACTGGTCTAACCGCCACACACTGGCTGGTTATGATTGGGCTTTCCGTCATGCAATTAATTGGTGGGGAAATTTATAAATTACTGTTCACAAAAAAAGCGTAATCACCTTAACGCGGCAATCGTCCGTGGCAACATAACCACGGACGATTGCAATGCGTAAGTTTTACGGAAATCAATAGAAAAAATTTCATGAGGTGAAAAAATGGACTATACATATGCGGAGCAAATAGGCAATGACGTAAAACTTACTGGAGTACGGCATTTTGACCTTGCGCAGACGTTAGACAATGGACAAGCTTTTCGGTGGCGCGAGGTGACATGTGGGCAATTCAGCGGGGTAGCGCATGGACGGCGGTTGGTTCTTCTCCAAAACGGCGATACCGTTATTCTCAAAGATGTAACGCTGGAGCAATTTGAATCCACATGGGCGAATTACTTCGACCTTCGCCGCGATTACGGCGAACTTCGCGCCCTCTTATCCAACTCTGCAAACAGCGAAACTTTATGTAAAGCCTTGCAATTTTCAACAGGGTTGCGTCTTCTGCATCAAGACACTTGGGAAATACTCATCTCGTTTATTCTAAGCCAAAACAGCAATATCCCTCGCATTAAAAAAATGATTGAACTTCTCTGCCAACATTTCGGAATGCCTCTGCCTTGCGGTGGTTACACATTCCCAACGCCCCAAGCATTAGCCGACCTAACCCCCGCTGACCTAGCCCCAATAAAAAGCGGCTATCGAGCCGCCTATATAATAGATGCCGCTAAACATGTCGCCACGGGTAAATTCGACCCCACTACCTTACAATCTCAGCCCTCCGAAGCCATAAAACAAGCTTTAATAAAAATACACGGCATAGGCCCAAAAGTAGCCGAGTGCGTTTTGCTATACGGCTTCAACAGAATAGACCGCTACCCAATAGACGTATGGGTAAAGCGGATAATGTCACAACTATACCCAACAGGCTTCCCCAAAGAAATAACCAACCATGCAGGAATAGCGCAACAATATTTATTTCACTACGCAAGGAATGTAAAAGATTTCAGTCAAGAGATTTAGGGCATGTTCCCACTACAGAAATGTCACGCTTTTTGGTCAATTTCGCGCCACTCTGCGTCGGGATTTCGATTGTGTCCCTCTAGGACACGGCGCGAAACCCTCCTTGATTGGCACAAAATTGCCGCAAAAATCGTGCAATTTCCGTAGCGGGAACACGCCCTAAAATCAAAAGACTTTAAACAGATTCTTAGATATTGACATCGAAGTTTGGGCATGTATATAATAGCGTGTGACTTTTTGGGGAAAAGGGGAGGGTGTTTATTGTGGGACGAAATTCAAAATTTGTACATATTGGAATTATGTTTTTAGTTTTTCTGGGTTTTTATATTTTTTCGCCTGTTTCTGTTAATGCCTCGCCTACTAACGCGCCTATGGCGGTTGTTATGGATTTTTACACGGGAGAGATTTTGTTTAGCGTTGATGGAGCGAGGCGGTGGATTCCAGCTAGTTTAACAAAGAGTATGGCGGCGTTTATTGTTTATGAAGAAATTGCGGCTGGGAATTTGACGCATGATACGCCTATTCATGTTAGTGCGGGTGCGGCTCGGTTTTCGTCGGATAGGCGGCAGCCTGGTTCGTTTGTGCCTATTCCTTCTGGGGCGTATCTTACGGTTGAGACTTTGTTGCAATTGATGATGATTCCATCTGCTAATGCCGCGTCTGTGGTTATGGGGGAGCATATTTCTGGTAGCGAGGCGGCGTTTGTGGAGCGCATGAACGAAACTGCTGCGGCTATGGGAATGTATACATCATTTGTTAATTCGCATGGTGCTGGGGTTCATCATTCTGATACTTATTCTATGGCAATTCTTATGCGTGAATTTATTTTGCAGTTTCCAGATATTTTGCGTATTACGGCTATGCAGTCGATGAGATTTAATGGCGACGTGCTTACCAATACAAATCATCATATTTCGAGAACTCCCGTGGACGGGTTGGACGGATTTAAAACGGGTTCATTGCGTCAAGCTGGGTGGAATCATTCGGTTACGGCGGAGAGAGACGGACGTAGAATAATCGTAGTTGTGATGGGTACGCCAGATAACCCGTCGCGCCATAGGGAAAGCCTTCGATTGCTTGAATTTGGCTTCCGCGAGCTTGAACGCATTGAAGCAGAACGCATTGAACGGGTACGAATTTTCTTTGGGGGTTCGTTGATTTCGTTGGAATCGCCGCCTGTTATTCGGCGTGGACAGCTTATGTTGCCTATGCGTTCTGTGTTCGAGCAATTGGATTATTCCGTGCAATGGCATGAGCATCACAGATTGATTTTGCTTACTTGTGCAGATGGGCGTAATTCAACAATTTTTATGGATAGAAATTTAGCGGTAGTAAATGGCAGAACGCAACCGTTTCAGTCACATATTGTGGACGACCGCATATATATATCAAAACAGTTTATCGAATTGGTGACAGGAACGGCGGCCGAATGGAATGAGGCAACAGGGGTAGTGCAATTTAGAAACCAAGCCGTTGATGTCTTGGGGGGGTAAAACAAATGTCGCCAGAAAGAAGAAGACAGAGGGCGTTATTAAACAATGTGAACAAAAAAAAGCGTCCTAACAAACGCTTGGGAAGCACGTTTAAAGTGTTGCTTTCGGCGGTTATCGCTATGGTTGTAATCGCGGCAGTGTTAATTTGGATTGGTAATTTAGATTTAGCGCAAGATATGAATACCGTTCGTGTTGATGATGGAAGCGTGGTACGTCCCGAATTAGGCGGAATGCCCACCATGCCCGATTTTGTTGAAACTCCAGCTATCGACTTTGATGCTATGGAATTAGAGCAAGTGTTTTACTGGGAACGCGGCGGAAATCTTGAACTGCCAGTAACAGGCGCGACAGGCTGGGCGGCTACTAATTTAGTGCTTCGTGCGGGGGCTAGTACAAATTCTGCACGAGTGGCAGACCTTTCGGCTGGGAATGGATTTACTATTTTGGACGCGCAAACTGGTTGGTGGTATGTACGTTTGCCTAATGGCACAACGGGTTGGGTTGATAATCGTAGATGCTTTATTAATTTGCCCGACGTTCTGCCTTCGATTATCTATAACAATACTAATGCTACGGCTTCCGTGTTTAGTTCCAGCGGCTTTTTTTTGCCGGGAGTTACAGGTTATCAGTTGTATCAAGCGCGGGCGTATAATCCGCGCTTAGGACGTGAAGAGTATATCGTGCCAGCTATGTATGCTTTGGCGCAGGCACTTTTTATTGTGCAGCAGGCGGCGTTAAGCAACAACGAAACTATTATTATTTACGAAGTTTATCGCCCGCATTCGGCGCAACGTAATGTTGCAACTTCGCTTAATCTGCTTATGGCCGACAACGCTTTTGTTCGTGACGCAATTGTTTATTCACCTTGGAGCGTTGGGAATTTTATTTCGCAGGGCGTTTCCAATCATCAGCGCGGCGCGGCTGTTGATGCTTCAATCGCGACAGTCAATGAAATGGAAATTGCGCAAATTGGCGAGTTTTCGTATCTACGAATCACCAGTTACAGCAGAATGCACGCTGGTTCTGCTATGCACGAGCTTAGCCCGTGGTCGGCGGTTGTGGATTCACCTGGGGGTGTTTCTGCGTCGGCGGTGCTTGCGGGTACTGTTCGGTGGTCGGAAGCGGTTACAGATGGCGTGATTAACATGCAACGATATTTTGCCGCCGCTGGATTTAGACCACTTTCGTCGGAATGGTGGCATTTCGACCATGTGCAAAGCATTAATATTGCAAATTCCGTTGGCATAAGCGGCAATTTTTACACGGAAACGATTTATAGTATTTTGCCGTAATTTTGCCATATTTTTGCCAAAAGCGGGGGAACTGAATGGTTTTTTCGAGTTTAACATTTTTGGTGTTTTTCCTGCCTGTTTTCCTGCTGGCCTATTTTGCTGTGCCGAAAAGATTTATGAATGCGCGCAACCTAGTATTGCTGATTTTCTCGTTGTTTTTCTACGCGGCGGGAGAACCTGTCTGGGTTGTGCTTCTTTTGTTTTCGGCATCGTCGGATTGTTTGATTGGCATTTTTATGGAGAAATATCGTGGGCGGTGGCAAGCTAAGGTTTTGCTTGTAATTTCTATGTGTTGCAGTTTGGGAATGCTTGTTTTGTTTAAGTACACGGAGTTTTTACTGGGGCTTGTGGGAATTAATATGACCTTCGCGCCTAGTTTGCCCATTGGGATTTCTTTTTACACTTTCCAAACGATGTCTTATTCCATTGACTTGTATCGCGGCAAAATTAAGGCACAACGTAATCCTGTTGCATTTCTTACATTTGTTTCAATGTTTCCGCAACTGGTTGCAGGCCCAATCATCAAGTACGCCGATATAGAAAAAATGATAACCCAACGCGAAAGCACAAAAGAAATGATTAGTAAAGGGATTACCCGCTTCGTAATGGGGCTGGGCAAAAAAATTCTCTTTGCGAATCACGCGGGGCTGGTTGCTAATGAGCTTCTTGGTTCGCCGTATTCATCTACTTTGGGGATTTGGCTGGGTGCGGTTATGTTTATGTTCCAGATTTATTTTGACTTTTCTGCTTATTCTGATATGGCAATTGGGCTGGGCAAGATTATCGGCTTCGATTTTTTGGAGAATTTCAACTATCCATATGTATCAAAAACCGTTACCGATTTTTGGCGGCGGTGGCATATTTCGTTGGGTTCGTTCTTCCGCGAGTATTTGTATATTCCGCTTGGCGGGAATCGCAAGCGTGCCGTTTTTAACATTATGATTGTTTGGTTTGCTACTGGGCTTTGGCATGGGGCTTCGGTGAATTTTATCATTTGGGGAATGTACTTCGGGGTCGCGTTGTTAATAGAAAAATATTTGCTACGCCGCGTTTTTGAAAAACTGCCCGCTTTCTTGGGACATGCTTACTGTATGCTAATCGTTTTATACGGCTGGGTACTATTCTATTTCACCGACTTATCCCAATTAGGTTCGGCATCAGCGCGATTCTTCGGATTCGGCGGATTATTCGCAGACTATCGCGCCATAGAATTACTTCTATCCAACGTATGGATTCTACCCATCTTCGCCATTTTCTCTACCCGCGCACCAATCCGAATTTTCAACAATCTAAAAAAACGCTACCCAATATCAGAACCAATTTTCAACTTCGGTCTACTATGCATCAGCGTAATCCTACTAATAGGCCAGACCTTCACGCCATTCATTTATTTCCGATTTTAAAAGATTAAAGATTAAGGTCAAAAGATTTAAGGTCAAAAGATTTAAGACCTTGGGACGCTGTCCCAAACCCTGCAAGGGGCGCGCCCCTTGACCTGCTTTTTTGGGGTTTTTAATTGAGGGGAATCGCTGTTGTTTTGGAGGGATTTTATGTTTGAAAAGATAAATATTATTATGTCGCTTGTGGCATTGGGGATTATATTTCTGTTTGTGTTGATTTTGCCTTCTGATGAAAACGCTCCTGCTTTTGAAAATCGTGCTATGGAAACATTTCCTGCGTTTTCTTTTGGTGGGTTTTTGAGTGGTGATTTTTCTAAGGGTGTTGAAG
>WQVV01000121.1 GCA_009785665.1 Defluviitaleaceae bacterium | reverse complement strand
GGGGAAAGGAACTTGTGAACAAGTTCCTCTCCCCCAAACCCCCTCTCCTCAAAACTTTATTATTTGCGGCTTTGGTTGAGTGGAAATTTGGTGAAGCTGTATAGGTGCAAAAAAGCGGGTCAAGGGGCTGCGCTCCTTGCAGGGGTTTGGGGACAGCGTCCCCAAGGTCTTAAATTCGCACTAGCCTTTTATGTAAAATTTTGTTTGTAGTTTTTGTCAAACTGTGTTAGGATATTGTTGTAGTAAAAAATGCACCGCAACAGCCCTACTTGGTATTAGAAGTACCTTTTGGGTTGTGATGTAGGGATTACAGACATCACCTACACCCAACAACTTTCGTCACTGTTACGGATTGACTTAGTTTACATCAAAAAAGTTATGACTTCAATAGCTTTGTCTTTTTTTTGCGTGTATGCGCGGAAAGTATCGGCGTTGTTAGTATAGCGATTTTGATTGTTGCTTCGTTATCGTGTTATGTGGCAACAACTTGGGTTATAGCTTGTTTATTTCAGGCTTGTAGGTGATGGCAGATGTTTTGCCGTCCCTACAGGTCTTTTTATATGGAATGCCGAAAACATTTACCGACGACTAGTGCCTTATCCGCCATATAAGTCTGTGGGCTTTTACGCAGGTTTGAGCTACAGAGTAGGTTAATGTTTTCGCACTTCCATGATATGTGTTGTTTCATCTCAAAAAAAAGGAGAGCAAAAATGAAATGCGATTACAAACGCTGCATCTACTACGACAACGAAAAATGCACACATAAAGACCCTGAACTACGCGGCACAAAATGCGCAACATGCAGAGTAATAGTCCTGCTAAATCCCACTGATAACGAAGATGATTTAAACTGAAGAAATAAATTAAGACCTTGGGCATTTCCCCGAGGTCTTAATTTTTTACCGCAATTTTTCGCCAATCAAGGAGGTTTTCGCGCCATGTCCTAGATGGACACACGCGAAATCCCGACGCAGAGTGGCGGAAAATTGACCAAAAAAAACCCCTCATTTTGACATGAACTCATCAAGTGACAAACCTGCCTGTTCTAAGATACTTTGCAATGTACCTTTATCAACTTCATAGTGCATGGGAACAATTGCACTTAGCGTTGACTTGTCATCTTTGGTCTTAACATATTTGGCATGGCTTCCTTTTTGAGACTTGAAAGTAAAACCATGACGTTTGAGTTTCTTTATTACTTCCGAAGATTTAAGAACGGGATATTTTGAACCCATCAAACGGCAACTTCCATAGTTGTTATAAAGGTTGGCTGGATAATGGGGCGTTCATCGTTATCCTCATAGTACAGCTCCAACGCTTCTTTCAAGTTGCTTAGTGCCTCGTCCATACTTTTTCCTTGTGAAGCAACGGAATTTTCTAGGCACTTTGCTACATACCAATTGTCGCTTTGTGTAATGGCTACTGTAAGATTATAGCGCATAATTTCCTCCAAAAAAATTGAGTTGTTTTGGTTCGCAATTAAATTTTCTGTTTGGCCTCAGCTACTAAGTCGAGAAAGCCCCTTCTGGAGATGAAAGTCCATACACCCCCGTCCTTTCGCGGCAATTATACCACGATAGCAGAAATTTCAAAAGTCGTTTGCTATACTTCCAAAATAAAAATCGCAATAAATTAAAATGCCGTGTTGAGACGGATTTTATCATGTGATAGAATATGAAGAATCCTTAGAGGGAGTGAAATTTGTGAAAAAAATTTTGATATACAATCCATATTCGGGTGATAAGCGATTTAAGGACGCGTTGGATTCTTGCGCGGAAGTATTTTGTAATGCGGGGGATATGACGCATATTGTGCGAACAACTACAATGGAAGCAGTTGAGACTGTTATCAAAGAACTTGACGAAAGTAGTCAGTTAATAATTGCGGGTGGCGACGGCACAATAAATATGGCAATCAACGCGATGAAGCGGCACGGCAAGGATAATCCGTTGGGAATAATACCGGCGGGTACGGCAAATGATTTTGCGTCGTTTTTGGATATTCCAAAAGACCCACGAGCGGCGGCGGAAGCCATAGCCAACGGGCATGTAATTTCTGCGGATTTAGGTTGTGTAAATGGTTTGTATTTTAACAATGTGTGCGGGGGCGGTCTTTTTATAAATGTGTCGCATTCGCTTTCGTCGGATAATTTGGCCAAGAGTATATTTGGAAAGCTTGCGTATTATATTAAGGGACTTGGTCAACTGCCCAATATCACGCCGCTGAAACTTCGCATTACCACCAAAACTCAAGTGTACGAAGAAGACTTCGCGTTGTTTTTGACGCTTAATAGTGGTGGTTGCGGTGGATTCAATCGTATCGCGCCCTTTGCGCGGGTTGATGATGGTTATTTGGATTTTATCGCGTTTCGTTCAATGTCCATGACGGATATTGCTGGGCTTTTTCTGAAAATTCTGGCAGGGGAACATTTGGAAGACCCGCGAATTATTTTTTCTCATGAGGAATCTGTAACCGTGGAATCTTTGGACAACAACCACATAGACACAGATGTTGACGGCGAACCAGGGCCAAAAATGCCATTAGAAATCACATGCAAAAAGGGCGCGTTAAAATTAATAGTACCACCGACATACCAAAGATAAAGCGATTTCGTTTGAAATTGGGCTTCGTCTGTCCACAGCCTATTTCAAATCGAAACGCCTATAACAAGGAGGCATAACCCGTGCATCAAGAAGCGCATGAATATCGTGAAAGGTTACTACACACTGTAAATAAAGTCGCGGAAGTTCTGCTAACGGCAAATGAGAACTCCACTTTGGAAGCCCTAATGGCAGGTATGGAAATAGTGGGAAAATGCGTAGCAGTAGACCGCGTTCAAATATGGCGCAACGAAGAAATAGACGGCGAATTACATTTCGTAATGCGCTACGAATGGTTGAGCAAAGTTGGCGAAACAAAAAGAGAAGTTCCGCTAGGGCTAAGATTTCCATACAGCGGAATCCCAGAATGGTTGGAAATGTTTAAGCAGGGCGAGTATATAAATTCGCCAATATCAAAATTGCCCAGCCGCGACGCGGCTTTTTTGGGTTATTACGAAATGGTGTCCATAGTGTGTTTGCCGATATTCTTGAATGAAGAATTTATCGGATTTTTTAGCGTTGACGATTGTCAATTTGAACGAGTGTTTAGTGATGACGAAATGCGTATGTTTGCATCTGTGGGGCTGATGCTTTCAAGCGTGTTTAATCGGGCAAAACAAGCCGATTTATTGCAGTCGGCATTAGTAAAAGCAACGGCCGCAAGTAAAGCAAAAAGCGATTTTCTATCCAGCATGAGCCACGAAATACGAACCCCTATGAGTGCGATAATAGGCATGACAAAAATAGCCCTAAAAAAAGAAAGCCCAAAAGAAAAAAACAACGCTTTAAACAAAATCAACGACGCGGCTTCCCACTTGATGGGCGTAATAAATGATATTCTGGATATGGCAAAAATCGAAGCCAACAAAATGGAACTCACCCCCACAGAATACAATTTTGAAAAAATGCTACAACGAGTTTTAACACTAACGCGCTTCCATTCAGACGAAAAGCATCAAAACCTAACCTTGAGCATTGCAAAAAAAATTCCAGTTTTCGTTGTGGGCGACGAACAACGGCTGGCGCAAGCTATCACAAATGTTTTGTCAAACGCTATAAAATTTACTCGCGAGGGCGGCGATATTGCACTTGAGGCCGCCATAACCAAGGAAAGCAATATTATTTTGGAACTATCAATTTCCGTAACCGATACGGGAATCGGTATTCCAGAAGATAAACTAGATAAACTTTTTAATCCTTTTGTGCAAGCGGAAAAAGACCATCAACATGCATACGGCGGCACAGGGCTAGGGCTTCACATAACAAAGCGCATAGTAGAAATGATGGGTGGCAAAATTACGGCTGAATCAAAATTGGGCGTAGGCACAACTTTTACCCTAACCGTACAAATAGGACGCGGCGTGCAAACAGAGGTATCAGAAGAATCAAAAACCGAATGGAATCTTAACAAACTAAGGGGCAAAAATCTGCTAATTGCCGAAGATGTAGAAGTTAATCGCGAAATAATGCTAACCCTACTAGAAGATAGCGGGTTAATTATAGAATGCGCCACCACAGGCAAAGAAGCACTAGACATGTTTACAAAGGATTCCGAAAAATACGACATCATCTTCATGGACATGCAAATGCCCGAAATGTGCGGTATAGAGGCCACAACAAATATCCGCGCCGTCCCAAGACGCAAAAAACTTCCCATAATCGCCCTAACCGCAAACGTATTCAAAGACGACATCGAAAAATGCCTAGCCGCAGGCATGGACGACCATTTGGGCAAACCCTTCGACATAGATAAAATTTTTGAAAAATTGCATATGCATTTGGAGTAAGTGGCGTATAATGTAATATTCGTACAAGAAAGGATTGTTTAAAATGGCAGAAATCAGAACAAACAAAGACAGATTACCAATAGTTTCCGTATCGGGAATGGTTTGGCATCCCAAAGGAGGAGCGGCAGGGCGCATTACTGTAGATGGAAATGTAATGTGGCTTCAAGGCACAGGCGGCATTACATACAATGCAAAAATTGGTGATTCATGCATAGGCTGGGTTGCCTGTCATCTTGAACCTGGGGTGTCTGCGCGCAACAAAGATGACGAATATAATCAAGCATTCACAGTTTTATCGTGCATAGGAAATGAAGCCACAGTACGAAGCGGCGACGCAAAAGGTGATAAAGGAATAGTAACAGGCAAGCACGGCGGTTGTGAACATTTGCTAATCTACTTCCCCCAAGAAACGCTAGAAAAATTAAACACCAACGACACAATAAGCATAAAAGCCACAGGTCAAGGCATGGAATTACTAGACCATCCAGAAATAAAACTAAGAAGCGTAAGCCCCGCCCTACTAGAAAAAATGAACATACAAGAATCCGACGGAAAATTAAAAGTAGGCGTAGCCAAAATAATTCCCGCCGAAATAATGGGTTCTGGGCTGGGTCACGTAGGCACAGCACGCGGCGATTACGACATAACCATGTTCGACGATGAAATAGTAGAGCGTCACAACCTAGCCGACCTACGCTTCGGCGATATAGTAGCCATCACCAATGCCGATACCAGATTCGGTCGCAGTTACAAAACAGGCGCGTGTACCATAGGTGTGGTAGTTCACGGTGATAGCCGTATAGCAGGGCATGGCCCTGGCGTAACCACTCTAATCACAGCCAAACACCCACTAATCGAACCATTCATAGACGAAAAAGCCAACCTAGCGGATTATTTTTTATAGGCTAGAAAAGACTTCCAAACAGTTCCTGTCTACACGTTCCAGTGTCGAGAGGAACTTTTTTTTGCTGGGAAAATTCCCAAGTTGTCATTTTCACTTACCAAGTTGCATTGCTTGCCGATATAGAAATAAATATAATTAGGGCAAGGGAGGTGAGCAGCTTGAACGTGAAAATACAAGAGGGGCATTCGGATATTGAAGTGGTTATCAAATGTCCAGAAGCTACGGAAACTATCCGAAAAATAGAAGCCCTGCTGTATGGTCTGGAAAAAAGATTGGCTTGTACCAAAGATGGCATAACGTGTTTTATCGACAGGCGTGATGTACTGTATTTTGAATCTGTTGACAAGCGGTGTTATCTGTACACGGCTGATGATGTTTACGAAGTACCGCTCAAACTCTATGAAGTAGAGGAACTGTTTGCCGAGGTAGACTTTATCAGAAGTTCAAAGTCGCAAATTCTCAATATGGCTAAAATCGAATCATTATGCCCCGATTTCGGCGGTCGAATTGAAACCATAATGAGCAATGGAGAAAAGCTGATTGTTTCCCGACAATACGCCAAAATATTAAAAGAAAGGTTGGGGTTAAGATGAAAAAGTTAGTAACTCTATCAGTACCAATTAAAGCATTTGCTTCAATGATATTTGCAGGGATTATGGTGTTGTATATGGTGAGTGGTGTTGCGTACAGCATTATCACAGGCGAAGCGTTTGAATATGCAATACCCTTTGTTTTTGTTGTGCAAAGTGCGTTGTTGTCAACGATAATTTCTGCATTGTGGAGCGTGTTTTTAGGTGGTACTGTGATAAAAAAATGGAGATTCACAAAACGGCTTATTATGTTCAAATTATCGCTGATACTCTTGCTTGCGCTATGTTTTTTCACATTCTTGGCTATCCCTGCCGACTGGACAATGCCGTGGTTTATCTCTATCCTCGCTGTTTCTGTATTCGTTGTAATTTTAGCAATGTTAAGCGAAGTATATTTTAAGAAAACTGGTGAACGGTACACCGAAGCGTTAAAACAATACAAAGAGCGAGCATCACACTAGAGTGTGTTCCCGCTTCCGCTAACGCTTGAATTTTGAAAAGAACCCCAACAAACCATAGGTTAGTGTCGGGGTTCTTTCTTTTTTTCGGTTCTTACTCTGTTTCTTATCTTTGGGCTGTTAATAACATTTGATGGCCTATTATTTTTTTATTTAGGATTCTGTTTAAGGGCTTTTCGGCTTCGGTGTCGGCTGTTAGCTCTAGTAGATTGCCTAGTGCTAATAGCCCTTTGTTTTCCTCCGAAAGCGCGAGATGCAGGGCTTCCGAGATTTCCATTTCTGTTATAATTTCCGTTTCGCTGGGTGAGAATTGCTGATTAAAATGACGTTTTAGTAATGTGGTGTATTGCTCCAGCCTTGATTGCGAATCTTTTGACAACGTGGCGAATGTCATCTGTATTGTCTCCGTTGGGGAGTTTTCCGCGAAATAGCTGTAGAACACATTTGAATTACGCTCGTCCTGCGCTAGGAGTTTGAAGATTTTTGCCACTTCTTTGGGAAGGGTTTGGGCTGGTGGTTTTGTTGCTTCGGACACGATAGGGGTAGGTTCTAACGGGGTTGTGAACGCAGGTGCAGGAGTTTGCACAGATTGGGGAATAGGAATCATTGGAGATGGCGGCGGAGCGGGTGGTTGTGGCGGAATCATTGGCGTGCGTGTTTCGGGAGGTTTAACTGCGGCGACGGGTACGGTAGCAGCAGTGGGATTATATTCTTTAACGCTTTCCGCCAAAGATATTTGGGGACTGTCACCAACTTGCGAAGATGATTGCATCTGTTGCACAGGCGGCGGAATTTGCGGCATTGGTGATGGCGAAGCATTCGCGGCAAATGATTGCGGCGGTTGCGGCTGAACGCTTTCCAACAATTTGGGGTTTTTCTCGCGTAGTATTTGCATTATTTCATCATCTAATGGTTCGTAGCGAACGCCGTCGGGCAGGCTTTTGTTTACGCGACGGAATTGCTCTGCGGCTTTTTCGGGGGTTTGTTCAGCTTGTGATGGTTGCATCATCTGCATTGGTGATGCTTGCGGAATCATTGGCGTTTTTGGTGCTTGTGCCATTGATGGCATTTGCATGGGCATAGCGGGCATTGGCGACATTGAAGGCATAGGGGGCATTTGCCGGGATTGCGCGGGCATTCCCATATGCGGAGGTTTTTGTGGTGGTTGTAACAAATGCTGCAAAGGTGCCATTTTATGCGGCGGCATCATTTGTTGTCTTTGCGGATGCATCTGTTGCGCTTGAGGGGGATTTTGAGGTATCGGTGGCAATTTTTGCATTTGCGAAATCCCTTGCGTTTTTGCTTGCGGCGGAAGTGTAGCCTGCATAGGCGTGGCCGCTGGTGTAGCCGAGTGCCGCGTATATCCCTGCGTGTGCAATGGTTCAACAGGTACAGCCCCTTTACCACGCCAATTTGCCCCTTGTTGCTCTGCATCAAGGGGGTAAAGGCGTAGTCCGTCGTCGTTTGATGGTGCTTCGGCATCTTTATGTTCGTTATGTTGTGATTCTCTCATTCGATTAAAAAATGTCGCTCCTGGTGGCGGAAATGACAAAGGCATAGTATACCCCTCCCTTTCTTGGGAACTGTTCCGAAATAACTTGCACATTTAGCCACCTGCTTTTTGCGCAAGTTATTTCGGAACAGTTCCTTGATATACTATGCCTTTTTTATTGTTTTGGTGATTCCGCTAATTCTTCAAAATCACGATTCATTGCCAAGGAAACAGTTCATGGCTTCGAGACGTATGCATAGCTTGCTAGTGCATATTATCGGCGAAAGGCGACTGTGCCGCTCTTCTATCCGCGTATGCCCACTTTAGCAGCATTGGTGCAATTAGCACAGTGATAAGAACTACAGCTATTACGCTTGGGAATAATTGAACACCTAAAAAGCCCGCGATTATTGCTTTGTTTACTACTATGAATGAAACTTCGCCCCGTGCAATCATTCCCGTACCAACTTGCAAACTTTCTTTGTTGGTGAACTTGCATATTTTAGCACCTAAGCCACAGCCAAGCACCTTTGATAGTATCGCTACAACAGCGAATAACGCTGTAAACAAAATCATACTACCAGTCAACCCAGCGAATGAAGCTTGAAGCCCTATATTAGCAAGGAAAATAGGCGTAAACAACATGTATGAAAGTGTGCGTGTGTTTGTTTCAAGAGCTTCGGCGCATTTTGTGTTGCAGAAAGCAATGCCCGCGATATAAGCCCCTATAATATCTGCCAGACCGAATTGCTCCGCAAGAAAAGCCATAAAAAAACAGTAGGCTAGTGCAAAAATTGAAAATCTCCCTTTAGAACCAATTCTTTTGTGCATAAGGTTGAACAGTTTATTTACGCCAAACCCTGTCAAAATTGCTACTACGAAAAACAAAGCAATTCTAACCATAATCATTGCAATTGACGCAATGGATACATCATTTGTACCAGCACCCATAACCACCGCGAGTATAACAATAACGAAAATATCGTCAAACAGTGATGCTCCTAAAATGGCCGTGCCTGTTTTGGTTTTTAGTTTTCCAATTTCCTGCAAGGCTTCAACTGTTACGCTAGTAGACATCGAGGCTATTATCACGCCTATTAAAAAGCTTTCAAACGGCGGTTTGCCAAATAAAGATGCAATAGCAAAACCTCCGCCAAGTGCTGCGGCAACACCCAAAGCGGAAATCAACAGCGAAGATTTAAGCGAATTACGCAACTGCTTAAAATCCGTTTCCATACCTGCGGAAAACAGCAGAAAGATTACACCAAGTTCGGCAAGAACCGAAAACGCTTCACTAGGTTGAATTACATTAAAAAGGGCAGGCCCTAACAAAATACCAGCCGCCAATGCTCCAACCACTTGCGGCAAATGAACCCGCTTAAACAAAATCGAAAACGCCTTAGTAGACAAAAGAATCAAAGCTATGCCCAAAAAGAGGTAAGAATCTATCATTATCGTATCGCCTCCGAAGGCATTCTATGTACCGTTTT
>WQVV01000120.1 GCA_009785665.1 Defluviitaleaceae bacterium | reverse complement strand
GAGACTATCAACTTAATTAACTTAAATCTAGGAGGAACTATCATGGCACTTACAGAACCAATTCGCGACCCGCGTCAAGTACAAGCATTTCTCGCGTACTACCGCAATAAAGGGCATTTACGCAATCAAGTATTAGTTACAGTAGCACTACACACAGCACTACGCATAAGCGACATTCTTCGCTTAAAATGCGAGGACGTTTACGACTTCACAAACCACCGCATTCGCAAAAGCATCACCATCACCGAAAAAAAGACAGGCAAAAACAAAATCATAGCCCTACACAAAAACATCATCAAAGCATTAGAAGCCTACTACCCACAAGCAAAACAGGGCGAAGCATTAATAATCAATCTAAGTACAGGAAAATCAATCAGCCGTGTACACGCATACCGCTTAATAAGCGAAGCCGCCGACGCAATAGGTGTAATACACAAGGTAGGCTGTCACTCACTACGCAAAACTTTCGGCTACCATTCATGGAGTGGCGGTACTTCCCCCGTAATTCTCATGGAAATTTACAACCATAGTTCCTATGCCATCACCAAAAGATACCTTGGCGTTTCGCAAGACGACCAAAATGCCGTCTATCTTGGAATAAACTACACCGCCGTCAACTCACGCTGAATTTTTTCAATATCTTCCAAGGGACGGTTGTATTCTTCGGCTAGTTGTTTTGGCGATATTCCGTGCAATAGTCCCTTAGCTACCGCAAGAGCTATGTCGAATCCTTCTGCTAGACCTTGGGTTAGTCCCTCTGCTAGACCTTGCGCTATGCCTTCTGTTAAACCTTCAGCCTTGCCTTCTGTCAAACCTTCGGCCTTGCCCTCTGCCTTGCCTTCCTGTCTTTCCTCAAGTAGTGCGGCTTCGGTTAATTTAATCATGAATTTTTCGCTCCCTTCTATTTCTAGTAGCACACTGTCATCTAGTATGGCGTGCATGTATTCTGTTACTAGCCGCTGTGCGAAAATTGTATCGTATTTTTTAACAAATTCACATAGGGCTGATGGGGTTTTGATTAGCAGGAAATCTTTCAGAATTTTTAAATCTTCATGTAAATCTTGGGTGTCGTTGATTTTGTTTAGGTTTACTTCGTACAGGGTTATTAAATCTGTGTAGACTTCTTTTGTATTGATGTCCATAAACTGGATTTTCGATACTGGTGGTGCTGTAGGCGTTGTGTTTTCTTCAAATATGAATGTGATTGACACTTGTTTTAGTTTTTCGTATTTTCCGTCAGCGACGATTTGGGCTGCAAGTTCTTTCGCGCCGTAGTAGGCATTGCGATTTCGGCTACGTGTTCTTAGATATAAGCGTTGCATATCTAGTGTAAACACTCTTGCATCTTCACCTTTGAGATAAACGTCCAGCCATATGCTTGCATGAATTGCTTTAAATAAATCGCTACGGTGTTCAACCATTGGGGCAACTATGGAGATTTTTTCGCCTATAACAGCTTGGATTGTGGCTTCCGCTAGTTCTTTATTCAAAAACATAATTGAAAATATTTTTGCATTTGCGGGTAGATATTCCGTGTTGACTGTTATTTCGCCCAATAAAATAGAGGCTTTCAAGCGACTGTAAAGCGTGTCTTCCCCTACGCTTTGAAATATCGCTGATAGATTTGCTACATATTCGTGAAAATTGCCTAGGCTTGGTATTATGTCACTCATTTTCGTAACCTTTCGCAAATAAAGTTCGACAAAATATAAGTATAAGTCCAAAATGTATTTTAACACTATGCGCGTTCATGTCAACAAGTTTTTCCAAAAAGAGTGAGAGAGACAATAAAAAGTTGGTGTACCCAACACTTAAATTTTGACAAATCCTAAGAAATCAACTATAATCGTTCGCGTTGTAGACAACTACACACACAGCGAAATCCTCAAAGCTGTGGAGGAAAAATTTTTGGAGGTGCCTTATGGCCGTAATTTCAATGAAGCAACTGCTTGAAGCAGGGGTTCACTTTGGTCATCAAACCAGACGTTGGAATCCTAAGATGGCGGAATTTATTTTCGCAGAGCGCAACGGAATTTACATTATCGACTTGCAAAAAACCGTTCGCAAAATTGACGACGCTTACCGTGCGGTAAGTGAAATCATAGCAGACGGCGGCGAAATGCTGTTTGTGGGAACAAAAAAACAAGCGCAAGAATCTATTAAAGAGGAAGCCACACGTTGCGGAATGTACTATGTAAACGAACGCTGGTTAGGCGGAATGCTAACCAACTTCAAAACAATGCAGCTTCGTGTGCAACGTCTCAAAGAACTTGAGAAGATGCAAGAAGACGGACGTATGGCACTTTTTTCAAAGAAAGAAGTAGCAAAACTCGAGCATGAAATGGAAAAATTGCAACGCAACCTAGGCGGCGTAAAGGGAATGAAACGTGTTCCCGACGTGCTTTTCATTGTTGACGCACGCAAAGAACGCATTGCAATTCAAGAAGCGCAAACATTGGGAATCCCTATCGTAGCTATAGTTGACACCAACTGCGACCCAGACGAAGTTGACTTCGTAATTCCAGGTAACGACGACGCAATCCGCGCAATTAAACTAATCGCGGGCAAACTAGCCGACGCAGTAATAGAAGCGCGCCAAGGCGAGCAAACCGACGACGCAGAACCAACCATGGAAGCCGCAATGGCAGCCCCTGCGCCAGCCGAACCAGCACCTCCCACATCTATTGAAGAAGTAGTTGAAAATTCCGAAAACTAGAAGGAGAATATAGATGCAAATAACAGCCGCAATGGTAAAAGAACTAAGAGAACTAACAAGCGCGGGAATGGCAGACTGCAAAAAAGCCCTAACCGAAGCCGAAGGCGACATGAAACGCGCATCAGAAATTCTGCGCGAAAAAGGACTTGCCGCCGCCGCCAAAAAAGCAGGACGCATAGCCGCCGAAGGTCTAGTGGCCGCTGCAATATCCGCAGACCGTAAAAGTGGCGCGCTAGTAGAAGTAAACAGCGAAACAGATTTCGTTGCCAAAAACGAAGATTTCATAAATTTCGTACAACAAATGGCAAACCAAGCCCTAAACTCCAAAGCCGACACCGCCGACGCACTTCTAGCCGAGCCGTGGCAACCAGACCCATCACAAACAGCCAAAGACGTTCTAACCAACAAAATAGCTACAATCGGCGAAAACATTGGGCTGCGTCGTTTCACCCGTTTCATCATCGAAGGTAACGGCGCGGTAGTTGAATACATTCACGGTGGCGGTCGCGTAGGCGCGATGCTTACCCTAGACGCACCCGAAGTCAACGACGCAATCCTAGAAGCTGGCCGCAACGTATGTATGCAAATATCCGCAATGTCACCACAATTCGTCTCACGCGACGACGTTCCCGCAGAACACCTAGCCAGCGAAAAAGAAATAATAACAAGACAGGCTATGCAAGAAAACGAAACTTCCGACAAACCAAAACCAGCCCAAGTAATAGAAAAAATGGTAGAGGGCCGTTTAGCAAAAAGCCTAAAGGAAATATGCTTGCTAGACCAAGAGTACGTAAAAGAAGGAGAACACACAGTAGCCTCCTACCTAAAATCCGTACACCCCGACCTAAAAATAACCAAATTCGCTCGTTTCGAGAAGGGCGAAGGCGTAGAGAAAAAAGAAGTAGACTTCGCCGCAGAGGTTGCAGAAGCAATGAACGGTTAAGGTCAAAAGATTAAAGTCAAAAGATTTAAAACCTTGGGACGCTGTCCCAAACCCTGCAAGGGGGCGCAACCCCCTTGACCCCGCTTTTTGGGGTTTTGCATTGAGTGGAATCGCTGTAATGCTCGTAGTGGAACACGCCCTAAGTTGTTTTAATAACCCTTACTTCCAGTAAGGGTTTATTTATTTGGTATTTGCCGATAATAATTTCAGTTTCGATAGCAAGAAAGCTTTTGCAATCTGCCAAATGGTCTTTGAATAATGTTTTGGCGTTTTCAATTTGGGAATTTTCGGTTTGAATGCATGTGTAACTTCCTGCGGGAATGGTTTTGGCTAGATGGGCGTTTTCTTTATTTATGATGTACTTTGGAACTTCCATGAAGGCGAAATACTCGGCTTCTGCGTTTGAATATTCGCAAAGTATTCCGTGTTCCCATAGTTGGTAGTAATCGTTTTCCTTGAATGGCAGATTTGTGAATGCAGAAAGATAAATTTCAAGTATATTCAAATTTTCAATTGAGTTACCCAGCGGTTTTGTATAGAATATTTTTTTTGGTATTTCGGTGGAGTAGATTTCACCTGTTTGATGCGATTCTGCAAATTCCATTGCCTGCGTTATGATTTTGATTGCTTTTAATCCGCTGTTTACGGCTTTTAATTTCTTTTTGGCGGTTTTTTCGCAATGCGCCAAGAAGGTTCGGAAATTTACAATATCATTTGCATCAGTAAATTTGGACATTTCTTTTAGTGGAATGTCCAAATTTATGCAGAAGTTTATTAACCCTGCAAAATGTGTTTGGTCTATGGTGTAGTATCTGTAGTTCGTTTCGGGGTTGATGTACGCTGGTTTTAGAATGCCTATGCTTTCGTAGTAGCGCAGGGCTTTTATACTTACCTCGCAAATTTTCGCCATACCGCCAATGGAAATTAGATTTTTGTTTGTCATGAAATTGACACCTATTTCTGTGAATTTTTGTGTTGACTCTACCCCAAGGGTATACTTTACAATAGCCCTTGTCAACGAATACGCGAAAGGAAAACACGAAAACATGTCAAAGTTTTTGCAATATATGAAGCCTTACAGCGCAATGATGATTGCGGTAATAATTCTGCTGACAGCAGAGGCGATACTCGCGCTGGTATTACCCAGCTACATGGCCGACATTGTGAACGACGGAGTTATAGCTGGGCATTTGTCCGTAATATGGCGCAATGGCGCGATAATGCTTTTTATTACGCTAATCAGCATGGTTGCGGCACTTGGAACGGGATATTTCACCGCAAGAACAGCCACGGGTATGGCAAACGATTTACGCGAAGCGGTATACGGCAAGGTGCTAAAATTCTCCGACGCAGAAATCAATAAATTTAATACGTCGTCGTTAATCACGCGCACCACAAACGATATTATGCAGGTACAAAATACGCTAATGATGGCGATTAGGCAATTCATATACGCGCCAGTAATAGCTATAGGTGGAATCATACGCGCCTTGGAAAGAAGCACAGATTTAGCGTGGGTAATAGTAATTGCAACAGCCGTAATGCTTGCGGTAATGGTGGTTTTGTTCATAGTGGTTCTGCCGAAATACAAAATGCTACAAACCCTAATAGATAGACTAAACTTAGTTTCCCGCGAAAATTTAAGCGGAATCCTAGTGGTGCGGGCATTCTCAACGCAAGCATTCGAGAAGAAACGTCTTGGCGAAGCCAACAAAAACCTAGCAAACACAGAGAAATTCGTAAACCAATCATTCGCATTCATGATGCCTATTATCATGCTGATTATGAATCTAACCACCGCCTTGATTGTATGGATTGGAGCGCATCAAGCATCAGCGTTTCGCGCTGATATTGGAGATATATTTGCGTTTTTGCAATACGGTATGCTGATTATTTTCGCCTTCCTTATGATTGCGGTTATGTTCATTATGGTTCCGCGTGCGGTGGTCAGTTTTAACCGCATAAAAGAAGTTCTGGAAACAGAAGGTAGCATCATAAACAAAGAAAACCCCGTACCATTCCCCGAAGATTTCAAGGGCGTGGTGGAGTTTCGCAACGTAACATTCCGCTACCCCGACGCACTCGAAGATGACGAGAATGTTCTAAACAATATCAGTTTCACAGCCCGCCCAGGCGAAACAACCGCCATAATAGGCGCGACAGGTGTTGGGAAGACATCAATATTCAAATTGCTACTGCGTTTCTTTGACGTAACCGACGGCGCGATTCTCATAGACGGCATAGATATTCGTGATGTTCACAAGGAGAAACTTCATGACAAAATCGGTTATGTAGCGCAAAAGGCATCATTGTTTACGGGAACGATTCACTCTAACCTACTATACGCCGATAAAGAAGCCACAGAAGAAAACATCAAAAACGCAGTAGAAATCTCGCAATCACAGGCGTTCATAGAGGGCAAGCCCGAAGGCTTTGAATCCAACGTAGCGCAAGGCGGCTCGAATTTCTCTGGTGGGCAACGCCAACGGCTTTCTATTGCGCGGGCATTGGTCAAGAACGCGCCAATCCACCTGTTTGATGATAGCTTCTCCGCGCTGGACGTGAAAACGGACGCACTTCTCCGCGCCGCGTTAAAAGAAAAAATGGGCAACAAAACCACAATAGTAATAGCCCAAAGAATCTCATCAATAATGGACGCAGACCAAATTCTAGTACTAGACCACGGCGAAATAGCAGGACTAGGCAAACACAAAGACCTAATAGAAACCTGCGAAGTATACAGAGAAATAGCCGCCTCGCAATTATCAGAAGAGGAGGTGGGTGCGTGAACGAAAACAACAACGAATACAAACCAGAGGCAAGTAGTGACGGCTTAGATTCAATGTTCGGGGGCAACGAAGGTGTTGCCCAAAAAGCCAAAGACCCCAAAAAGACCATAAAGCAACTAATCGCCTATCTCGCGCCGCAAAGGGTTGCTATAATCATAGTAATTATATTCGCGGTGGTGTCTACGGTTTTCTCGGTAATAGGGCCGCGAGTTATGGGGCGAGTGACAACCATTCTTGTAGATGGAATTGTTGCACATGTTATGGGAACAGGGCTTTTGACAGATTTTCGGCAAATGGGATGGCTTACTACTATTCTGATAATCTTGTACATTGTATCGGCAATATGCCACTTTTGGCAGGGATTTATAATGGCGCGTGTTTCAGTAAAAGTTACCTACGAATTACGCGAGAAAATTTCCGAAAAAATGCACAAACTACCCATTGGATATTACGACACACGTTCGCAAGGTGAAGTCCTTTCCCGCATGACAAATGATGTTGACATGATTAGCCAGACACTTAGTAACAACCTCACGCAATTAATATCTGCGGCAACAACTATCGTGGGCGTAATGATTATGATGTTTTCCATTAGCTGGGTTATGACGCTTGCGGCACTTGTGGTAATTCCGCTTTCCATGATGATTATGGTTGCGGTGCTAAATAAATCTCATGTATTTTTCAGTACGCAACAGGAAGCAATGGGCAAACTCAACGGAATCGTTGAGGAAACCTACGGAAGCCACAACGTAGTACGCGCATACAACGGCGAAGCCGACGCACTGGAGAAATTCCGCGAGGCTAACAAGCAGGTTCGTTCTGCTGGTTGGAAGGCGCAGTTCATGTCAAATATCGTTGAGCCTATTTTCAACTTTGTTGGGAATATCGGTTATGTGCTGGTGGCTGTTATGGGTGGTTGGCTGGTTATTCAGCGGGCAATTACCATTGGTGATGTGCAAGCGTTTATACAATATTTACAGACATTCACCCAGCCCCTAGGCGAACTAGGCGCGGCAGGAAATATGCTACAAGGCACAATAGCCGCCGCCGAACGTGTTTTTGAGTTCCTTAACGAGGAAGAAGAAGTTCCAGACCCAGAAATCTCCGCACACAAGGAGCAATACGAAGGGCATGTAAGCTTCCAAAACGTGCGATTCGGTTACAGCCCCGATAAAATTATTCTGCATGATTTCTCAAAGAACGTAAAACCTGGGCAGAAAATCGCTATAGTAGGCCCAACAGGTGCGGGCAAAACCACAGTAGTAAAACTACTAATGCGCTTCTACGAGCTAAATGGCGGCAAAATCCTAATAGACGGCATAGATTCCACTGAATTTTCACGGTCGGAACTAAGAAACATTTTCGGAATGGTATTGCAAGACACTTGGCTGTATAATGCTACCATTATGGAAAATATCCGTTACGGCTCGCCCAACGCCACCGACGACGAAGTAATAGCCGCCGCAAAAGCCGCACACTGCCACAAATTCATTCGCACTTTGCCTGGCGGATACAACATGGTTCTAAACGAAGAAGCCTCAAATATTTCGCAGGGACAGAAACAGCTTTTCACAATAGCCCGCGTCATTCTAAAAAACCCAGCAATTCTAATACTAGACGAGGCAACAAGTTCCATAGACACCCGCACAGAGGTACTAATTCAAGGTGCAATGAAAAAACTAATGCAAGGCCGCACAAGCTTCGTAATAGCCCACAGGCTATCCACCATAAAAGATGCCGACGTAATCTTCGTAATGAAAGAGGGCGACATAATAGAGCAGGGCAGTCATCAGAAGCTACTAGAGGCAAATGGATTCTACGCCGATTTATACAATTCGCAATTCTCAGAGGGCGGCGCGATTGATGATGATTAGTAAAATTATTTTTTGATAAAGGGAAGGATATTTGATTATGAAGAAAGTTTTGATTGTTGTGTTAGTCACTTTGGTGCTTGCTGGAGGAGCGGGTGTTGGGATTTTTTTTGTATGGCGTAGTGCGGGGTATCTTACTACGGATAATGCGCGGGTTACTACTACTTTGGTTGGTGTTACTGCGTCTGTGCCTGGTACGCTTGAACGGTTTCTTATTTACGAAGGGCGATACATCGGGGAAAATGAACTGATTGGCTGGGTAGAGGGTGGCGAGTCTATGAGTTCGCCATTTGATGGGTTGGTTATTTCTGCTAATGCGCGGCAGGGGCAACATGTTGCCCATGGGCAACAGCTTGCGGTAATCGCGGATATTAACAATATCCATATTCAAGCGAATATCGAGGAAACGGACATAGGGCGGCTGTATCGTGGGCAACGTGCTATTGTTACAATAGACCCATTTGGCAATAGGCAGTTCGAGGGGTATATTTCGGAAATCTCCCGCGTAACCAGCGCGGAACTTACGGGGCACGCGATGTTCTTCAACACAGGTGGAAACTTCACTCGCGTAACCCACCTAATCCCCATAGAAATAACAATAACCGACGACATCAATCTCGATAACTTCATAGGCGTAAACGCAGAAGTAAGAATCCCAATCCGCTAAATTAACAGTCGAGATTCCACGTAACCACCACCAATCCACTCAAATAAATCCCCCAAAAAGCGGGGTCAAGGGGACTGCGTCCCCTTGCAGGGTTTGGGACAGCGTCCCAAGGTCTTAATCTTTTAATCTTTAATCTTTAAAATCTTTGAAAAAAAGCTTGCATGTGACGTAGCGTAATACGTTATATTACATTTAACAAAGTTGATGGAGGGATATTTTATGAGGAAATTAATTTGTTTGACGGGGGCAATTGTTGTGGCTGGGGTGCTTGTTGGGTGTTCTGGTGCGCCAGAGCCTAATACTATGCCCATGACCGCGTTTGCGGAAAGTCGTGTTGGTAATGGCGGGATTGATGTTATTACTGTGCGTGGTGTGGTTGAAAGTGTGGAGAGTCGGAGTATTTATTCTACTTTGGGTTTTTTGATTG
>WQVV01000119.1 GCA_009785665.1 Defluviitaleaceae bacterium | reverse complement strand
TTGTCATCTTCATGTATACTGTGTGCAAGTTAAGAGGAACAACCGTTGTAACAATTACATTAACCAGCTCTAGCGACAAACAGTAGCCCTGTCCCTGCGGAAACTCTGGCTCTGGTGCTAAACGTTGCAGTGGTTGCCACACCTTTGAGCTTACCCTTTACCTTGGGTTGAAATATTCAGATTGTTTTGTAGTTGGGCTTGTGCCGTAGATATTTTCGCGCGCGGCGGTGCATGTTCACTTGTTTTTCTTGATGATTTGAGAGTTTTCAATCCACAACATTCACATATATGAGGATTCCGCGCAGAAATGCCGCCTGTACAGCATGTATGTGAATATCTCCATAAAAATACAGAAATGCAAGTGGTTGTAGTTGAATTGATAGCCGTCTGGGCAGAAATTGTCGCAGGGGTTTATTAATGCTCTATAATTGCGCAAAATTGCACGACATTCTAATGATAGTGGGGTTGAAAAAACGGATGAGTTGAATTTGCTCATCCGTTTTTTCATTGCCTAGGAAACTGTTCATGGCTTCAAGATGTATATGTGACCTTGCAATGCAGTCCATTGGCGAAAATCGGCTATGCCATCCGCCTTTTTACCCAACATTATTTAATGCGCGTAATAGTTGAATGTTTGCGGCTTCCACCTGTGCTTCAAAGTATGAGAACATCGCGTCCCATAGTTGGTTTACTTCGTTGGGTTCTGAATCGGCTATTAGAATATGTTTCGCGCCTAGCATGTCTTCGCCTTCATGGGCTGGTTCTACGCGTTTTATTATGTGATAGCCGAATTGCGACCTAACTGGTGGGCTTATTTCGCCTATTTCTAGGTCGCGGGTGCCTTGTTCAAATTCGGGCACCATGTCACCTGCTGTGAAGGTGTAGCCATCAGGGTTAAATTCCATACCAGGGTCTTCGCCATAGGTAGCTATTAGCATATCGAAATCTTCGCCTGCTATTGCCCTTGCATGGATTTCATTGGCTCGTTCTGTGGCACTGCCTTCACGTTCTGGCATGAATGCCTCGAAACGAGTTTGGGCTTCTGGATTTTGCATTACTGTCATTAGCAGGTCATCAACTACTCTATCTGCTGCCAGTTCGCTTGCCAAATGGTCGCGGTTGCGGTGGCCACCATTTCTTATAATTTGGTTTAATTCATGTTGTCCAGAAATTTGTATAAATTCGTTAATTTCGTCGTTTGCGGCTCTTTCTGCGTCTGCGAAGTAGATGCCGTGTTCTTGCTGTGCGTATTCTATCATTAGCCGTTGGATTGCCGCACGTCTTACGGCTTCTTCGCGTACTTCGCGTACTTCGCGGTCGAACGCCGCACCTCTTTCATCAAAACCTGCACCATACGAAACACCTGCACCTACATGCTGTTGCGCGCTTTGCATTTCGCTTAACACATCAAAAGTTCTTATTTGAAGACCATTTACAGTTGCTACTGGCGGGTTAAGGTCGCGCATTGCGAACAACGCTACAACTACAGCCAGCAAAATAACTGCCACTGCACCCAGCAACCAGATTATTTCCCTTCTGTGATAAAACCGCACGGGGGCTGCTCTTTGTTCCCTGTACTTAGACTTGTTTACACCTGTTGATTTCTTTTCGTTCATTGTAACTTCCTCCTGTGATATAGGCGTTTCGATTTGAAATGGGTTGAGGACGAGTCAATTCTGCGAACGCTTCTACGCAGAATTGACGACAGACGAAGCCCAATTTCAAACGAAATCGCTATAGTAACATTGTAACCAGCAAATTCCTAATACCATGCCGATTATACCGCCAATTAGCACGACAATCAAGGATTCCATTACAAAAAAAAACATTTGTAGGCAAATATTAGGAACTGTGCAAGTTGTTTTTGAACAGTTCCTTACTTTAGATACCGTGATGTTTGTGCATTCCACATTTCTGCGTATTTGCCGTTTTGGGAAAGCAGTTCCGTGTGATTGCCGTGTTCGGCTACTTGACCGTTTTCCATTAGGAAAATGGTATCGGCGATTCGTGTTGTTGATAGCCTGTGGGATATGAATACCATTGTTTTTTCGCTACTTGCGGTTGTTACTGCGTGGTTGAAATGATATTCGGCAATGGGGTCTAGCGCGCTGGAGGGTTCGTCTAGGATAATTATGGGGGAATCCTTGTGGAAGGCTCTTGCGATTGCTACCTTTTGCGCCTCGCCGCCAGAAAGGTTTACTCCGTTTTCGGCAAATTCCGTTGTAAGTGGTTGTTCAATGCCTAGCGGAAGGGCCGCAAGCTTTTCGGAAAATCCTGCTTGCTCCAATGCTGGCTGGACATTTTTTTGTGTGGAATCCGCAATATCTAACAAAACATTTTCCTGTGCGGTTGCGGCAAAGATTTTGTAATCTTGGAAAATTACGCCTATTGCGTGGCGATATTCTTCGACATTGAACGCTTTGATGTTTGTGCCGTTTAGTCGAATTACGCCCTCGGTTGGGTCGTACAGACGCATTATTAATTTTACCAGCGTGGATTTCCCTGCGCCATTGTAGCCTACAATTGCTGCTTTTTCGCCCGCCTTGATTTTCATATTTACATTGCGCAGGGCAAATGGCATTGTTTCGGAATATCGGAATGATACATTTATAAATTCAATTTCCGCCGCATTTTCTTTGGGAACGCTTTTATTTTCGGAGCTTAAAATTTGCGGCTCTTTGTCCAAGAATACATGAATCCGCTCTACATAGCGGCTGATGTCGGCTATGTCTGTGAATGTGCGGGACATTTCGCTAATACCGCCACTTAAACGCCGCGCCGTTCCGTGGAAGATAACCACACTACCAAAGGAAATACGCCCAAGCACCGCCGCGCTGAAAACCAAATAAGCCATATACAACGCGTTGAAAATAAACGTACCCACAACGTACCGCCTAAGCCAACCCAAAATCGTTAGCTTTTTGGCGTAGCGTTCGTCAATTGACTGTAATTTTTCGTTTACTTGGGTGTGTTCGCGCTGTAGACGTTCGGCGGCTTCGGGGTTAAGGCGAAGTTCTTTCGCGTAATCGGGCAAGTAGAAAACCCTGTTGATATATTGAAATTTTCGTTCAATCGGGTTTTTCTCCATACGGATTTTGAAATTCAGCTTGTTTATTGCAGTCTCCAGCAAGAATTGCAATGTGAACGACACAAAAACAAACAAAAACGAAATCGGGTCAACAAGAACAAAAAATCCACCCGCAAGAATCACCCGCGTAACGCTGGAAACAAAGCGTTCCATGGTGGCTAGGATTCTGTCAATTTGGTTGTCAGATTCGTTGATTGCCATAATGTAATCATTGTAAAACTCGGGGTTATCGTAGGCTTCCATATCAATTTGCCGTGCTTTTTCAAAAAGCATTCCCTTTAACCGCCGCTGAATCACGGGCAGGGCTTTGGGCGCGAATTTCTTCTGTCGCATTGAATCAAAAAACAAATGCGACACATTAAAAATACACAACCCAATAAGAGCAATCAGCGCGTTTACAAATGGATAACCAAACTCCGCCGCGTTTAACACATACTGAAACACAAGGGTAAACCCAATAAAAATCCCCAACTCGTTTCGGATTTTATCAAAAATATATGCGATAACATATACCGGCGCGGCTTTGATACATATTCGCAACAAAAACCAGTTGTTGCTTAAATCTTTGAAAAATTTCTTTATCATGCCACAACTACCTCCTCGTCGGCGAGATAGCTTTGCGCCTGCATTGTGAACATCTCGGCGTATTTGCCATTAGCCGCCATAAGCGCGGAATGACTACCTTTTTCGATAATCGCGCCGTGTTCGAGTACGTAAACTATATCTGCGTCGGCTACAGAACTTAGCCTGTGCGATATGAAAAGCGTTGTATGACCGCGGCTTGCCGCCATTATTCCTGTGTATAGGTTGTACTCGGCTATGGGGTCTAGCGCGCTGGAAGGCTCATCGTAAACTTGCACTGGCGCGGGATTTGCAAAGGCTCGCGCTACTACTACCTTTTGGATATTTCCTTCGGATAACACCGCGCCGTTTTCGTCAAATTCTTTTGTTAGTGTTGTGTTTATTCCGTTGCGTAACGCGCTTATTTCGTTCCAAACTCCCGCTTGCTTTAATGCTGTTTCGGCGCGGTTTTCTTCGTGGGTTGCGTTTGTTTCGTTTAGAAGCACGTTTTCCTCTACAGACATGGAGAAAATTTTATAGTCTTGAAACGCCGCCGCAAATAACCGCCGATATGCCTTTAGGTTGTACTTTTTTATGTTGATTCCGTTTACTAGAACTTCGCCGCTGGTTGGGTCGTATAATCTAAACAGCAATTTGATTAGCGTGGACTTACCCGCTCCATTATGCCCAGCAAAGGCAACCGTTTCCCCGCCGTTAATCACAAACGAGCAGTCATTTATTGCGGTATGCCCATCTTTGTATGTGAATGTGACATTTTTAAATTCAATTGAATCCACTTGCGAACTGGGCATTAAACCATCTTGGTCTTCGGGGATTTCCTCTTTGTATTCCATGAACCCACGCAGATATTTAATAAACACGCAGTTTTTTAAAGATTCGCTTATATCGCCAAACAGCCCAATAAAAATCCAAGAAGTTGTCACCATTGCAGAAAGCAAAATCGCAAGCTCTGCCAAACCAATAGTCTGCGACACAATTGCACGATACGCTGCGTAAATCATAATCCCTTCAAACACCAGCGAAAATGTTGTAATATTTTTTATCCATAGCGAAAGCGTTCCCTTAACCGCAAATTTATCTGCAACTGCGCGATTGCTCGAAACTGCGTCATCAAAACGGCGCATCATCAAGCGGAATATATTTGACATTCGCACTTCCTTAGCAAATTCCGCAAGGTACATAACCCGCGTCACATACCCAGATTTTCGATTATGTGGCGTGTTTTCGGCATACTGTCGCCCTTCCAGTTTGCTCATAATCGAGCCAAAGAAAAAATTCCCAACAATAGGCAAAATAACAAACAGCACCGAAAACGGGTCAATAGTGAACATCACGTAAAACGCAACACCACTAGCAACAAGCCCCGTTACGATGCTGAAAAAAGTTCCTGCCGTTTGCACAATTCTGCCGTCGGCGTTGTCTAGTGCCATTGTGTACTTATCGTAAAAATCTGCGTCTTCGTAGCAACGCAATTCCACATTTCGCGCCTTTGCGTAAAGCTTCGCATACAACCCACGCCGAATAACATTCCCAGTAATAGGATTAACAGACATATCCACATACCCAGAATACAACGAAGTAGCCCCAAGCACCAACGCAGTAATACCAATAAACCACAACAAAGTAGAAAACTCCGCCTGCGTTTCAAGCGCGTGAACAATATACCGCACAAAAAACAACGACCCAAATAGCCACTCGAAATACCCAACCGCGCTATTCACCGCCGTGTGAATCACTCGACTTTTACTAAGCCGCCATAGCATTTTTACAGCATAGATGTTCTGCCTAAAAAATTGCGGGTTTGTTTTTTCCATTTCATATCCTTTCGCCTGCTATATTGTGTTCCAGACGAGAGTATATCATTATTCACATGCGCAAGTATTTTTTAAATCAAATTTTATTTTTAAATTTCCCCGACACGCTTTACATAGCGCAGATAGAGGTACACTACGCGATAACGCATGTCTTTTAGCAAATCTATCATGTCTTTGTGGGCCTCTTGCATTATTGCGATTTCGTCGCTTGAGACTTGGGCTGGGGCGTATTTTGCTTTGTAGTATAGGGCAATTAAGTCGCGGAAAAATATTGAATCGCTACGGAAGGCGAAGCGTTTTCCCATTCTTTTGCCGTAGGCTTTTGGCGTTTCGGCTGGGGTTAGGGGGTTTGTGTAGTAGGTAACTATGTCTAGTATTCCGTGGAAGTAGGTTTTAACTTGCTCGTTGGGCGGAAGCGCGTTAATGCGACGGATTTTAAGTTTGCGCTGGTATCGGCGAATTGCGAAAAAGGCAACTAGAAGCAATTTTTTGAACACGAAAAATGCGACTCCTATGATTAGTGGGCGTACTGCTTCTTCGGGTTCGTCTGGGGTGATGATGACGGTTGGGGTTGTAGCGGGACGTGGCCCGAAGAAATTTTGCGCTTGCTCGTCGTCAATGCCGTACATCAAACGGCGCATCATTTCTTGCCATTCGTGGTCAATCCATTCGCCAGCTACTGCGCCGCCTACTGGTAAGGGGACATCTGGATTCATTAGGAATGCGTAGGTTGGGGTGGCTTCCATTATGTGCCAACCGAAGCCTTCTAAATATACCTCTACCCATGCATGTGCCATTCTGTTTGTTACGGTTACAGCGGCATTTGGGTCGGCGGAAGGCGGCAGAACGAAGCCTTCTACATAACGCGAGGGAACACCTGCAATGCGCGACATTATTGCCATTGCGGAAGCGAAGTATGTGCAATAACCTTCCTGCCCCTCGAAAAGAAAATGGTCAACAAAACACACGCCGCGAGGTACGGGAACAGGATTAAGCGTGTACGGAAATTGCAAAAGATAATCACGAATTGCCATCACGCGTCCAAAGTCAGTTGTTTCGTTTGCAATGATTTCGTGGGTTAAATCAAAAACGCGTTGCGGAACTACTTCGGGGACTTCCATAAAATGCTGTCGCACTTCGCGTGCGTATTGCGACAAAACATCCACCGCGAAGGAATCCAGCAAGTGCATGAACTCATCTGCATCAGTGATGTAGCGCGGTTGATTAGTTAGGGCTGTTCTGTTGCCTGCGGTTGCTGCGCCAGCGTAGAAATCTAGCATTGCAATCAAACCCGCCACGTCTAGGGGGGCTTGCGGTAGTCTGATGGTTTGCGTAGGGTCTACCCAAGTTGTATGCATATAAAACCCGCCGCCAACAAAATCATAACCCATAAATGTTGGCGTTCGTGCTGTGTGATTCTCCCCGTAAGATTCATAAATGCCCTCGCGAGCGTTTTGTAACAAATGCTCCACAAAAGAAAGCTGCGTGTCCACGTTCAGAAATTGCATATGATACGCCGTTCCGCGTGACATGAAGCTTGGGGTTTGTAGAGTTCCTGTTGGGTGAATATCCGTGTACGGCGCGTAGTTAAACGCATTTTCATAAAACCATAAATCCACCATGCGTGGTGGACGGAAAATCGTTCCTGTGCGGTTTGTTCCCAGCGCGATTGTCATTGTTGCCATTGGTAGATATGTGTGCCAGT
Source organism: Defluviitaleaceae bacterium (assembly GCA_009785665.1). Taxonomy (GTDB): domain Bacteria; phylum Bacillota; class Clostridia; order Lachnospirales; family WQUN01; genus WQVC01. Next base: position 2,326 of record WQVV01000119.1, on the reverse strand, counting down.
AGTGTCTGTTTGTCGAGTACAGAGGGATGTTGATATAAACAGGCTCGTGCGTTGTAACCGCTTCGTTGGAGGGGAATAAAATATCGCGCACCAATTCGATTGCATCGGTATCGGTTATCTCAATTGAGCCGCCTAGTGTAGCACCCTCAAGTGTTTCGAAGAGCGTATCAAGCATTCCAACGGATTGCCATGTCTCGTCAATATACATGCGTTGCGTATCAACTTGCGAGCGTTCGTAAATTCCCAGTACGGGGAATTGCCGCGTATGAACCCGCCGCGTTTCCTCCTCCGAAAGCCATAGTTGCGACACTGGAATATTCGCACGGACATTACTATGCGTAGCATAACGAATAAGCGCGACGGAAGTTTCCAACATTTCAAATTGCGCGGGAGGAAGCCCATGGGTGTAAACATATTCTTCTTGAAGCGTTGGAATCCAACTATAACCCGTGTAGGTGTTGCTAATCGCGCCAGCAAGATACGTGCGCCCAGGGGCTTGCACCGTCATGACTGTTCGATTATTAGGCGTAACAGGCCCACCAAGCCGTCCCCCAGCCCCCGAAAATCCCGTAGACTGAAACGAAAAATGCACAGGATTAAACAACTCAAACATAAAATCCTCAATTGCGTGCATAAATCTGCTACCCTCGCCCGTGCGAACAATGCGCCGTTGCACAAAAAGCTCCGATTCATGGGGCATTTGCAAATGCGAAACCAATACAACCGCCAAACAAAGCGGCGCGGCGGCAAACACTGTAGCCATAGATTTATTAGTCTTGCGAATAAGAATCAAACAAAATGCAATCAGAAAAAACAAAAATGCCGTTTCGTCCCGCGTAAACCCTGGAATCCACGTAAAAATAAACACAATAGCCCCGCCCACGCCCAACATGTAAAAATTAAACTGATGAAACATAAATACAACAATAGCAAACCCTAATAATAATGTAATTCCCCAAACCGCCGTTTGCCCCAAATCCGCCCGATACGGCAATCGCCCAGTGGTCATCAAAAATAATTCGTAAAAATGCGAATACTGCTCCGAAAAACTTTCCAACGTGAAAAATATAAACGCCGCCCCTATTATCACAAACACTCCAGCCGCAATCCGCGTATACTTGTTGTACAACACCACCAGAAAAAATACTATACTAAGCAACCCCATAAAATATAATACAATCTGCTCCACCCCAATAAATGTAGCAGATATTATCGTCCGACTAATCGCATACAAATAAACACTGCCAACCAGCAGACAGAAGGCATAGTCCATCCATGTTTTTGCTTTTGGGTTTTGATTTTGTGATTCTGTCATGATGTCCCCCTCCTTTTTTAATAGGAAAATTATGGTTTGCTTTTATTTGGGAATTGTCCAACGCATACCACGCTATTATGAATCGTTTTATGGGTCGCCTGCCCCTTTTTGGTAAGTCTCCAATTATCCCCAACCTGTTCAATCAGACCAAGTTCCCTCAACAAAAACAGCATTTGTTGGATTACCTGTGTATCACTGAGGTAGTATCTCTTGTCTTATCCAAATAACACATTACTAATAGCTAAGTTTATTCTGTCTTCACTGATTTCTCTGATGGAAGTACGCCACATCTCAAACGATATGATAAAAAATAATGCGTCCAATGATGATGTATTCTGTAATGGAGGTATTTCAAATGCCCACAAATCCAATAGAAAACAGTGGTCAACTCACTTATGGCAGATGATTGACACTGCTTTGAAAGGCGGGTGAGGTTTTTACATCGCTTGGGTTGGCAGACCAAAGCGGATTGTATTATATCTAGCACCGTGCAATATAATCATTACCAAAAAGGGGAACGGCGTTCTCCTCGAAAGATTACCGCCGTTCCCAACCGCAACACCCGAAGGTGGTACGAGATAATTATACAATATCCGTACTAACCCTTTCAATAGTGTTGCAAAAAAATCTGAAACCTTGAAAGGGTTGTTGAATTATGAGAAAAACAAAATCTACAAAACGAACTATTTTTGAATCCCTGTATCATGGCAAGATTAGCGTAGTAGAGCGACCAGCAATCACTAACCCAAAGCGTGACGAGATTAACAAACTGTAACTGGTAAACTAAAACGGCTGTAAAATGGCAAATAAAAATCCCTACTTTCCAGAAAGAAAAAAGAAAAAACAAGCCCCTGTGCTAAAGTAAGCAAGTGAAAAAAAACACAGGAGGCAAGAAAGAAATGGAGAGTATGGAGATGTATGTAAGCATCCAAAAGCTGAAAAGACTGGGATACAAGAAACAACAAGCAGCGAGGGAGTTAGAAATAGACACAAAAACAGTAAGAAAGTACT
>WQVV01000118.1 GCA_009785665.1 Defluviitaleaceae bacterium | reverse complement strand
TAAACGAGGCAGGTCAAAGCTCCAACCCAAACCAAGCCCAAAGGAATTTCTATGACTAAGAATGTCACCCCTTGCGCCTGCGGCATTCAAACCTGCGGCGGCAGAAGTGTAAACCAAGTCTAGATTTAACCCAAGACCACCTCGCCCTGGCAGGCTTAGAATATTTTGTCGAAAATTGGATGCGCCTGTGTTAAGTGATACTGAATCGTTCGCGCTAAATCTAAGTCCAAATGGGTCATCAGTTACATCATGATGCATTGCGGAGGTTGGTGCAAGAAGGCTGTTGCCGTTCGTAAAATTCGTCGCCATAGTAGTCACGAAGAAAATCAAGGCTTAGTGCCGATGGCGTTGTTGTGGAAAAGTCAAAACTTATTTCGATTTCTGGGTGATTGTGGAAGTTTGTTTCGCATAGTACTATCACGTATACACTAATGGCCGCTAGGCTGGTTGCACGAAAGCCGAATAGCGGCAAGAGGGCTTGCGGTTCAATTTGTAATGCCGCGCCTATAGCGAAACTTGTTTCTATGTCCTCTACGCTGTGGCCGTATAAAAACAATCGTCGGGCTTCGTTAAATGCGCTTTGGCTTGTAAATTCTTCAAAAATGGCATGGTTTCTGGCATGTTCAACCATGCTGATGATGTGTCGGCTGGGTCTGCTGCTTCCTCTGCTATCACTATGTACGGCATTACCATTGTTATAATAACAATATTGTAAGCGATGTGCTTGTTTTGATTATAGTTTCGATTTTTGTGCATATCAACAAAATACGATTCGTTATTACAGCGTCTTGTAAAACGGAACAATATCTTCATAAGTACCATTATCCAGCTTAAAACCTTCGGGGATTATGCCTAGTTGTACGAAGCCTAATTTTTCATACAGATGCAGGGCTGCGTGGTTTGATTTTACTACAGCATTGAATTGCAGAATACGAAAGCCTAGTTCCTTCGATTTTTCCAAGCTATGAATTACTAGCTTTTCGCCTATGCGATTTCCTCTTGCGGTGGATTTTACGGCGTAGCTTGAGTTTGAGATATGCCCGCATCTGCCCACATTGTTTGGATGCAGTACGTACAATCCTTGGATTTCCGAACCTGCGTCGCCATTTTCGTCGCTCTCGAAGACGGCGGTAAATGATTGCTCTGCAAAAAAAGCCATTGCCTCTGCTGGGGACAATGGCTTTTCTTGCGGAAAGGCTATACCATCTTGCACAACTTCATTCCAAATAGCTTGCATTTGCGGCAAGTCAGAATCGCGATATTCTCTAATCATTTTGTATATCCCTTCCCGATTGTTACGCTACCTTCTAGTAATGATAAAATTTGACCATTCCCAAGGTCGTTCTTGTTCAAAATCGTAGCCCTCATTCAGATGAAGTTGCCAGCCATTGGTGGAATAAAACCGACCACAGTTGACCACCAGCCCGTCCACAGAAAACCACGCGCTTCCTAAATCATGAAAGGCGAAGAAGAATCCATCAGTAACGGTAATATACCCGAAACTACCCTCGAAAGTAACACCCGCGCCATAAAGCGTACCCATTCCAGCGATTTCAAAATACTGCGAAGGCACGCCCGCAATATGGGTGTTCACCATAGAAACTTGCAAGGTTGGTTGCATTAAAATTGTTGCCAGTGTGTTGCGAAGCAACCAAATATCGCTGTTTTCATCGGCGTTGTCGTAGGCTTGAATTTTCGCGTAGCCGTACATATTTAAGTCGATTTCGGCGAATACCGAGGGGGTTATTTCAGCGGCTTCTTGAAGCTTCAACCCCAAATCTGATGTTATATCGACGTAATCTTTCCAAGTGGGGTCGAACTCATTTAGCAGGAACGCATACGCCGCGCCTGTCCAGTACGCAAAATTCCACGATATAGACGGCAGAATTTTCATTCTGTATGCCGCGTCGTGTAGTATTTGTATAATTTCGCTCATGTCGTCGTAGTTTAAGCGAAGTTCCGTGTATGTTGTCACGCCCTCGTGAAGTTCGTACAATGCTTCGGCAGACGCGCCTTCTGGAAACAAACGTCTGCGCTCTTCTCGAATTGCCAGCGCGTCTGCAATTGCCAACAGCTGCGCTTCGCCTGTGCTTTCTAATGCGGTAATCAGCGCGTGTGTTTCCATGATTACATTTTGACGCGCTACTGGGTTGTCCATATGATGATTTCCCCATAAAAATGCCCCATCAAAAATATCCCGCTGTGTGCGGTGAAACGCCAAATGCGACATCACGCGCAAACGGTCGTGCTTATCGTATGCGCGAAACTCCGCCCATTCCCAAGGCAGAATTGCCCAATACTCCCCGCCAAAACCTTGCACGCCATAACCCGCCCAATTTTCCTCGGGCAAAACACCAGCGTAAACCTCGCCTTGACGCACAAGAAGCCCCTGCGGATCTGGGCGATTAGCAACAATATCACGCGTAACAGGGTCAAGAAACACAAACGGAACGCTTAAACTAATCCCCCAAATATCGCCACCATCAGCCGCAAATAACGCTTCCAACTCACTAAAATACTTCGCCGCCAAGTCAAACGGAATGCGAGACTGAACAACTGGCACGACCTCAACTTCACTTTCACCAGTAGAAATCAAAGGCGGTGCAATGGATTCTTCAACGGCATCAATGTCAACAATGTTGTTTGGGCCACGCATTTCCGCCCCACACCCAACAACAAGAATCATAATCATCACTAAAAACAAAAACATAACCTTCGTCATAACAACACCTCGCGTTTTTTTTAATCTTAACACGCGGATAGTTATAAAGTAAATATAATTTTTACATTTGTAGAATTTACTCCCCAACCTTCTCTGTGAGACTTACGTCGCCGAAGGTGTCTTGCTGGTGTGCGCAAATTGCGCCACGCCTTACCATCTCTAATAGCGCGAGGAATGTTACTATCATTTCGCGGCGCGAATTGCAACGCAAAAACAGAGCCGACAGACTTAGCCGCCCCTGTTTTTTCAGCGATTCGCGAATGAAACTTACCTTTTCGGTTATGGTGAATTGGTCTTTTGGCATTTCGCCGTAACCCGAACGCACTTGGTCTATTTTGTCGTCGCGCCGGCGTAGTACGTCGGCAAAAATGTCTTCTAACTGTGCTAGAGATACCAAGTCCATCACTGGCTGATAACTCATGTTTTCCATCATGAATGCTAGGGCTTCTTTGTCGCCTGTGTTGGTTAGCCGCTCGCCTACGGGGGTTAGCACTTCTAGTTTTTCGGCTAGTTCCTGCGCTTGCTTGTATGCGATTAACTGCCGCGCCAACGCTTCGCGAGGGTCTTCTTCTGGTTCGCCGTCGTCTGTTTTTGGACGCGGCAATAGCATTTTCGACTTTATTTCCAATAGCGTTGCCGCCATTACCAGAAACTCGCTCATTTGCTCCATGTCTGGCGGCAGGGTTGCCACTACCTCCAGATATTCCGCCGTAATCTGCGTCATTGGAATATCGTAAATATCTATTTCACTGCGCTGAATCAGCCGCAACAACAAATCCAACGGCCCTTCAAACGCTTCAAGTTTCACGTCCATCTAAAACGATACCGCTTGAATAAAAATATTCGCAATAGGAAAAACAATGGTTTGCACAATGCCAAAAACCAACGCCAAGAACAGAAACATCTGCAACAACTTCTCGCGCTGGGTAAGCTTCATATAATTCTCGGGCGAAAGGAAAAGCCCCGCCAATTTATTCATAGCCATAGGATAAATTGGTACCAAATTGAACACCGCCAAAATTATATTAAGCCGTCCAAACTGATAAATCATATTCCAAACAATAATTAGTAGCATATGCGCCCATTCCGCACCGCCAGTAGCATCATTAACAGCCATACGCAACGGTAGTTCAAACCAAGTAATAAGCGCGATAGTCACCATACCCACCAGCAAATTAACAACAATAGGCACAGAGTAAGTCAACAAAACCCCCTTACGCCTGTCCTTATACTGCAACGGCGAAGTAGGAACAGGTTGCCCCCACCCCACTTGAAAATACATCATCATAAAAAAACCAATAGGCTCAAAAAACTTCAACGGATTCATAGTCATAAATCCGCCGCGCTTAGGCGTATTATCGCCCAACACCGACGACACCCGCGCTTTAGTCCACTCGTGAATAATAGGTGCGAAAAACGCTCCAGGTAACAAAAACAGTGAGTGCAAAAATAACATCCAGTTTGAGTTCATATTAAATACCTCGCTATTGATATATGGAGGGTATGGATAAAAATACTTCCGTGTTTTTATCCGTTTGGAATCCGACTTTTTCGTAAAAGCTTGCGACATCTTTTAGGCAGCCAACTAGCCATTCCGAGTTTGGATAGTGTGCGATACATCGTTTTACTAGCTCCGTGCCTATTCCTTTGCCTTTGTATTTGGGTTCTACCACCAAATCGTAAATTATTGACCTGCCTAATTTATCACTTAGCACGCGTACAACTCCAACCAAATGCTCATTATCCCATGCCGAAATAACAATAGTTGAATTGATAAACGGAATATTAAATTTTTGCAACCAATCTTCGGGTATATCCTCCGAACTCCAACCTGCTGTAAGGAATAAATGATGCAGTTGTTCAACAGGCAAGTCTTTTTTTGTATCGTTGTATATGATATTCATTTTTCACACCCATTCTTCCGCTTTGGTTTTTATTGCGCTCTTGTTTCCGCGCCTAGTTGTTTTGTTAGTCTCTTTACTACGGAGTTTGCGAAAGTTTCTATTTCGTTGGAGTTTAGGGTTTTTTCTGTTGAGCCAATTTGCAAGCGGAAGGTTACGGATTTTTTGCCTTCTGGAATTTGTTTGCCCTTGTACTCGTCTACGAAGGACACGCCGCGTAGGATTTCACCTTCGCCTTTTTTGGCGGATATTACGGCAGAAATTTCTTCCCATTTTGTTTGGCTATCGAATAGTAATGACTGGTCGTAGTCTACTATGGGGTATTCTGGCAGATGGGTGAATTTGTTGTCGCGGGAGTGTAGAGGGATTAGTGCATCTAGGTCTAGCTCGAAAAGTATTGCGGCGTTGTTTTTAATGCCGCAAGCCAGCGCGGATTTTTTGGCTAGTAGGGCTAGACTGCCTATTTTTTTGCCGTTGTGGGTGATGTTTAGCCAAGCTACATTATCTGCCCAGTGGGGTTTTTCCTGTTGCTCGAAGGCGAGCGGTTCGGTGTGGGTGTGGCGTGGCAGAGATTCTATCGCGCCTTTTGCTGTGCGGAATAGATTCGTTACGTTGTCTTCGCTTCCTACGAATGCGCCTGCTACGTTTCTGCGTTGAACGGGCAGAGATTCTTTCGGGTCGTAAGTGCTTACGAAGTCGCCGTGCAAGAAAACTTGCGCAGATTCAAAAATTGAGAACTCGGTGAAGTAACGGACATTCCCCGCAATAGCTTTGCAAAGATTAGGCAACAAAGAAGTACGCAAAAACTTCTCGTCTGGGGAAGGCGGCGCGGATAATGCTAATAAACCGCCTTCTGGCTGGCCGCCTTGGATTGCGTTTATTAGGTCGTCTTTCACCCATGGGTATGTGAAAATTTCGCGCATACCGCAACGCTTTGCTAGGTACTCGCGAATATTTCGGTCTAGGTCGATTGTTAGCTGGTTGATTGAATTTGTGAATGACGTGATTATTGGCGCAGTCTCGAAGTTTTCGTAACCGTGCATTCTGGCCAATTCTTCCATGATGTCGTCGGGAATGGAGATGTCTCCTGTAGAACGCCATGTTGGCGCGGTGGCGTGCATTATATCGCCGTTGAAGGTTACGTCGAAGCCTAGTAATTCGAGTGTGCGGGTTATGTCTTCGTTTGGAAGGCGTTTGCCTAGACGGTTTTCTAGCCAGTTTAGTGAGACTTCTATTTGTTTGCGTTCTAGCTTTGTTGGGTAATTATCGCCGTAGCCTGTGACTTTCATGTCGGGGAAAATTTCTGCGAAAAGCTTCATTGTTAGGGGAAGGGTGATGTCTGCGCGTTCGGGGTCGATGCCCTTCTCGAAGCGAGTTGCCGCGTCTGTGCGGGATTCGTAACGGGAGGAAGTACGGCGAATTGTCATAGCGTTGAAATTCGCAATTTCCAGAATAACTTTGTTAGTTTCGGGCAGAACAGAATCCCGCTTTCCACCCATAACGCCCGCAAGACCCACCGCGCCTTCGTCGTCGGCGATTACTAAATCTTCGGGGGTTAGGGAAAGTTCCTTATCGTCCAGAAGAAGCAGTTTTTCCCCTTCGTGAGCGCGACGCACTGTGATATGCCCCGCGATTTTGTCGGAATCAAAGGCGTGAGTAGGTTGTCCCGTTGCCAACATCACATAGTTTGTGATGTCAACAATCGCGTTGATTGGGCGAAGCCCCACACTCCACAAACGCGCCTGTATTGCAAAAGGCGACGGCATTGCAGAAAGCCCTTCCATTTGAACCCCAATATATCGCGGCGAAAGCTTCGAGTCCCCCAAAGTAATTTCCAGCGGCGCGACTTGCGGCGGCGTGTAAGCTTCGATTTTTTTAAGCGGCACGCCGTAGAATGCCGAAAGTTCCCGCGCTATTCCGTAATGCCCCCAGAGGTCTGGGCGATTGGTTAGCGATTTATTATCAATTTCCCAAATTACATCATCAATGCCTAGGGCTTCGGCTAGGTTAGTTCCCGTTGGTGCGGATATTTCTGAAAGGTCGGCAATTTCGCCGTCGTCCGTAAACGGAAACAGGTCGAATAACCCTATCTCTGATGACGCGCATATCATGCCGTAACTTTCTACGCCACGCACTTTCGATTTTTTAATCTCAACTAAATCGCCAACGCCGTGCCAACGCACCATTGCGCCAGGCGCGGAAACCGCAACCTTCATTCCCTCACGAAGGTTTGTCCCGCCACATACAATCTCGCGAGTGTCGCCGCCGCCAATGTCAACCTTACACAACGTAAGCTTATCGGCATTAGGGTGCTTCTCCAACGATAGCACTTGCCCCACAATTATTTTATCAAACTGCGCGGTAATATCCGTCCAGCCTTCAACCTCCACCGTTGCCATTGTTAAGTCATACGCAATCTTTGAAAGCTCTAAATTCGCGGGAAGTTCTACATATTCTTTTATCCAATTTAGTGACAGCTTCATATTAATACCCTTTTCCATATGTGATTTTCTAATATAATACCAAGTAAAACCATTGACGGCAAGGGTTAGGAACTGTTCGAGAATAACTTGTGCATTTAGCCACCTGATTTTTGTCGAAAGACAAGGAGCAAAATCCGCCGCGACCTAGCGGGTCGCAAGGATTTTTGCGACGCAGGATTTCGGCAAAAAGCAGGTGGCTAAATGTGCAAGTTATTCTCGAACAGTTCCTTTACAGCGTAACGTCGTAAATGGCTATTGCCAACGCCGCTTCCATGCAGGGAACAGCGCGGGGGACAATGCATGGGTCGTGGCGACCTTTTACTGTTAGGGTTGCGGGTTGAAGAGTTGATAAATTTATGCTTTGTTGTTCTTGAGCTATGGAGGGCGTGGGTTTTATTGCGGCGCGAAAGATTATGGGCATTCCAGACGTTATGCCGCCTAGGATTCCGCCGTGATTGTTGGTTTTGGTTTTGACGGTGTTGTTTTCTGCTACATAGAAGGGGTCGTTGTTTTCGCTGCCGCGTTTGGTTGCTACTTCAAAGCCCGCGCCGAACTCAATGCCTTTCACAGCGGGGATTGCGAACACTAATTGTGAAATGCGATTCTCCATACCATCGAACATCGGCGAGCCTAGCCCTGCGGGTAGCCCTATTGCGGCGCATTCGATTGTACCGCCTATGGAATCGTTTGCCTGTTTGGCTTTTTCGATTTCTTCAATTAAATGCGTTGCGGCCTGTGGATTTATCATGGGCATATCCATTTGCCTAAGTTTTGCGAATGTGGTTTCGTTTATGTCCACTGGGTCGAAAGCGTCGTCGCGTACCCCGCCAACAGATGCAACATGCCCTCCAATAAACACCCCTCGCCGCGAAAGAATTTGCAAGCAAATTCCACCAGCAATGCACAACGCCGCCGTAAGCCTTCCAGAAAAATGTCCCCCGCCAGATAAATCGGCATGATTGCCGTATTTCGCAAACGCGGTGAAATCTGCGTGTGCAGGGCGCGGGACGTTCATTATATTTGAATAATCGGCGGAACGCGTATTTGTATTCCGAATAATCGCCGTAATTGGCGTGCCGCAAGTGATTCCGTTCACAATCCCAGAAAGAAATTCTGGCTTGTCGGCTTCTGCCCGTGGTGTTGCCCACGGAAATCGCCCTGGTGCGCGACGCAACATAAAGGTGTTAAGTACGTCAAAATCAATGCGTTCCCCAGCGGGAACACCGTCCAACGTAACCCCAATGGCCGCCCCATGCGATTGCCCAAATATAGAAAGCGATAGATTGTTTTTCCAAGTGCTTCCCACGCTTACGCCTCCAATTTTGATAATTTTTGAATCATTTCCAGTGGTTCAATTGCAGGGATAAAAGAATCCACAAAATCCGCCAGATTACGCGTAATGATAAAATTTAGTGTCAATCAAAATGCGCATATCTTTCGTCCCTTGCTGTTGCTAATTCTGCTTTTTCGTCAATTGGATAGGGGATAATCCCTTTGTATTTTTGAAACTCCTCCCACGCTTTTTTAGTGATATTTTGCGTGACGGGATTAATTATTATTGAATTTCCGCTTTCTATGACTTCCACTTTTTTGCCGCGAAATTTTGCTGCAAAAATTTCGGGCAGGTTTAACGATTCTGCTTGTAACACTATAGCACTCATTTACCTCACTCCTTAACAACTTTCTTGCCCAGCGATTCCAAGTCGCGCCAAAAATTTGGATAGGATTTATTTACGGCTTGCGCGCCTGTTATGGTGACTGGTTCGCTACAGGCGGCGGAAGCTATGGCTGCCATCATAGCGATGCGGTGGTCGCCGTGTGCATCTACTGTGCCGCCTTTTAAGGATTTCACGCCCGTGACTATTAGGCCGTCTGGGGTTTCTTTTATGTCTGCGCCTAGAGTGGCGAGAGTTTTTGCGGTGGACATTAGGCGGTCGGATTCTTTTATTCTAAGGCGCGACGCGTTTTGAAAAATGGTTGTTCCGTTGCCAACGGCGGCAACGGCGGCTAGTACGGGGATTAAGTCGGGAATGGCGCGGGCATCTATTTGCAAGCTGTTACGCTGGGATTCTTTGATGCGTATAGTTTCGTCTTGCCATGATATGTTTACGCCCATTTTGCCCAAGATGTCGTAAATTTGGCGGTCGCCTTGACTGCTGTTTTTTCGCAAGCCTTTTAGCGAAATATCGCCGTGCGGCATTGCTCCCGCGCATAACCAGAACGCGCCGTTAGACCAATCGCCTTCTGTTTCAACGCGGCTAGGGCTTGTAAAACTACCCACCCCGCGAAGCTCATACATATTCCCGTTTATATGGGGCGTATACCCAAACGCTTCTGCTGCGTCTAGTGTCATTGTGATGTAGTCGGCGGATTCAATTGGTTCGTGAACGGTTAGGCGGCTTGATTTCTCCAGCAATGGCAATGCCATAAGCAAACCCGTGATGTACTGGGAAGAAAT
>WQVV01000117.1 GCA_009785665.1 Defluviitaleaceae bacterium | reverse complement strand
TGCCGCTCAAATTCCGCGAAATCTATGATGTATTTCTCGCCGCTTTCGTGGAGTTTCAACTCATTCACAACCAGCTTGCGGCCGTTGTGAACTACCATTTGCCGAAACGGATAATACACAGGCTCTTGAATAAGAACGGCTTCGCCACGCTTGGTAAACGCCCGAATTGCCATAGCAATTGCATACACCACCCCAGATGTAAGCGTCACCCAATCGGACGAAAATTCATATCCTAGCCGCCGCGTGAACCAGTTTTCCAGCGCGGCGAAATAAGCCGCGTCTGGCTCGGAGTACCCAAAAATTCCATGTGATACCCGCTCATGGATTGCGTCCAAAACAACATCGGGCGCAGGGAAATCCATATCTGCTACCCACAGCGGCAAAACATCAGCAGGTTTTCCATAAAATCCTGCACGGTCAAATTTTAGGCTGTCTGTTCCGCGGCGGTTTATTACCTTGTCGAAATCGTAAGTCATGTTAGCTCCGTAACGCCACCCATGTAGGGGATTAGGGCTTGGGGAATTTTTATGCTACCATCTTGTTGCTGGTAGTTTTCAAGAATTGCGGCTATGGTGCGGGTTATTGCTAAACCGCTTCCATTTAGGGTGTGGGCGAATACGGGTTTGCCGCCGCCATCTTTGAAACGAATCCCAGCGCGACGAGATTGGAATGCTTCGTAATTACTACAGCTAGAAATTTCTACATAACGATTATAACTTGGCATCCAAACTTCCAAATCGTATGTCTTCGAGTTGCTGAAACCCAAGTCGCCAGCGCAGAGGTTTACCACGCGGTATGGAAGCCCTAATTTTTGCAGAAGGTCTTCTGCATCGGCGGTTAGTTTTTCCAGTTCTTCGTAAGAATTTTCGGGGCGAGCTAGTTTGAAAACTTCTACTTTGTCAAACTGGTGAACTCGAATAAGCCCACGAGTATCGCGTCCTGCCGCACCCGCTTCTTTGCGAAAGCTTGGCGTGTACGCGCAGTAATAAACGGGAAGTGTCGCGCCGTCGATGATTTCTTCGCGGTGGATATTTGTCAGAGGAACTTCGGCGGTGGGAATAAGGTAGTAGTCCGTCCCAGAAAGATGATACATGTCTTCCTCTTTGTCGGGCAGTTGTCCCGTACCAATCATGCTTTGACGGTTGGCGATATATGGCGGCATTATTTCCTCATAACCATGGGTAGTGTGGCGGTCTAGCATGAAATTAATCAATGCGCGTTGAAGCCGCGCACCATTACCGCGTAGCATTATAAAACGAGAACCCGTGATTTTTACTGCGGTTGTTGGGTCAAAAATGCCTAGCCCTTCACCCAAGTCCCAGTGTGGTTTAGGCTCGAAGCTGAATGCTGTTGGCTCGCCCCATTTGCGTACTTCTACGTTTTGGGTTTCGTCAAGACCTTCGGGAACTGTTTCATGTGGGGTGTTTGGAATGCCCATCAAAAACTTTTCGACTTCCTCGTCAATTTCGCGAACCTTTGGCTCTAGGGCTTTTATTGCTTCTGAAAGCTCCTTCATTTCTGCCATAAGGGAGGCGGTGTCTTCTCCCGCCTTCTTCATTTCTGGAATACGTTTTGACGCGGCGTTTTGCTTCGCCTTCATTTGCTCGGATTCGCTCATAAGCTCGCGGCGGCGTTTGTCCATACTCTCGAAACGCTCCAATTGATAATCCTTACCCCGCTTCGCTAGGCGGGTTTTCGTTTCTTCAAAATTTTCGCGTAGTGTCTTGATGTCAAACATGTAATCACTCTCCTATATTTTTCGACTCTCGTTTTCTTATAATTGCCGTTATTGCATATGCGATATTCGCGATAATTACTGGCGTAAGGGTGACAGGCAGAAATATTATAGCTATGAAAATAGGCGCGTACATAAGATAATAACCCAATTCCACCATTCTAATGTTAGGATTGATGATACCATAGATATAATAGAGCGGAACAGGCAACACCGCCAAAACATAACTGGCGATGAAGAAACGCTTGCGACGTTGCACCGCAAATGCGGCAATAGAAAAAATAATCGCGGTGGCAAAACCCATAACACTTAGGGTTACAACAGGAAAATCTAATATAAAACCCATATCACTCACTGCCTTTCTTTTTTTTATGTGTTACTGAATACACAATACACGCACCCAACACAGCAAGCGTAGTTGGAATACTAACAACTGGGAGCGCAAAGAACATAACAAACCAAAAAAGAGGCTGAAGAGGAAACATCACATCTTCCCACGGATATATTGCAATTATTATCCCAAGAACAATAATTACCACATGCGGCACAACATAACACCCAATGAAGAATAACTGTCGGTTACGGTCGCTTTCGATTACTTTAGTGGCGATTATATAAATTCCTATACCAACAAGTAATGCAATAACCACAATGACAGGTATTACTGCAAACATGACTCACCACCAAGATTTTCTTCCATTATTAATTTAATAGACAAAAGAACAACCCTCTTGAAAGATTAATATATTTAAACATATCATAACCATGGCAATTTTATCACGAACGCGCATAATTTGGAATGATGTTTTATTTATCTTCCCCTACATAAAAAACGCGTGTATAATAATTCTTGGAAGTTTATATTTATCATGGGAGTGGATTTATGTCTTACACGAAAAATTTGATTGCCGATGTAATCAGCAAAACGACTGGTGAGACGGAGTTTCACCAAGCTATGACGGAAGTTTTCAGTGCGCTTGCCCCAGTTGTGGATAGTAATTCGCGCTATCAAGAAGCTGGCATTTTGCCCAAGATGGCTATTCCCGAGCGTTCGATAGTGTTTCGTGTGCCTTGGATTGACGACAAAAATCAGGTGCAGGTGAACACAGCTTATCGGGTGCAGTTTTCTAGTGCCATTGGGCCTTACAAGGGCGGGATTCGTTTTCACCCATCTGTTAATTTGAGTATTCTCAAGTTCTTGGGCTTCGAGCAAACTTTTAAGAATGGGCTTACTGGTTTGCCCATTGGCGGCGGAAAAGGCGGCGCGGATTTTGACCCAAAAGGCAAAACTGACGCGGAAGTAATGCGTTTCTGCCAAAGCCTTATGACGGAACTTTACAAATATCTTGGCCCAGACGAAGACGTTCCTGCTGGTGATATAGGCGTGGGCGCACGCGAAGTGGGTTATATGTACGGGCAGTATAAAAGAATAACTGGTCGCTACGAAAGCATTTTAACAGGAAAAGGTTTGACATATGGCGGCTCGCTAGGACGCACCGAAGCAACAGGTTACGGTCTTCTGTACTTGATGGATAATATTCTCAAAGGCGTGTCAAATGGGCTTGATGGCAAGAAGGCAAGTATTTCTGGAAGCGGCAACGTAGCAATCTTCGCAGCAGAAAAAACATATCAACTAGGCGGAATCCCCATCACCATGAGTGATTCTGGCGGTTTTGTTCACGACCCCGACGGCATCGACCTTGCCGCAATGAAAGAAATCAAATTCGTTCAGCGTGGACGAATTAGCGAGTACACAAAACATCGACCCAACGCAAAATACACAGAAGGCAAGGGCATGTGGAATGTCCCTTGTGATATAGCCCTACCATGCGCCACCCAAAACGAACTCCACGAAGCAGACGCAAAAGCTCTAACCGCCAACGGTTGCATAGCCGTAGGCGAAGGCGCGAACATGCCCTGCACAGCGGAAGCCGTAGAAGTCTTCCAAAGCAATAACGTAATCTTCGCCCCTGGTAAGGCCGCCAACGCAGGCGGCGTAGCAGTAAGCGGCTTAGAAATGACTCAAAACAGTATGCGTCTTCATTGGACATTCGAGGAAGTAGACCAAAAACTCCAGTCCATAATGGCTGGCATATATGAAAAAATGTCCACGGCTGCCGCCGAATACAACATGGCAGGAAACTTTGTAGCAGGCGCAAACATAGCGGGCTTCAAAAAGGTAGCGGAAGCAATGTTAGCGCAGGGTGCTGTATAAGGTCAAAAGATTTGATGCTATCCCATATAAAAAAAGCGAACAAGCGTTAAAAAACGCAAGTTCGCTTTTTTTGTAGACTAGGAAACTGTTTACGGCTTCGAGACGTATGCTGTAGCTTGCCATACTTTTTCCGCTAAAACAGTGACATATCCGCCTACGAAAATAGTGCAAATTTGCAGGATTGTTGCGGGGCGGATATGTCACTGTTTTATAGGAAAAAGTACCAATGCAGGTTGTCGGCGAAAGGCGGCTGTGCCGCTAAAATCGCTGTAAATATAATGCGTCTGTTTTTATTATTTCCGCAACCATTTTGCGAAGTGGTTGCGTGTACATAACGCGAGCGGTTGCATCACCGAATCTGCCTAGTGATAAAATTCCTTCTTGGATTGCTTGCGGTTCTAGCTTTACAAATGTGTCTGAGCCTAAGCGTGAATTATGTCTGTATTGCGGGGTGTGCAACCTGTTGCCATTATAGTCGATTGTGTATAAATCTGTTATTTGGGTAGAAATAAAGCCTTCTGCGTTATCCCATTCTTCAATGCCGTGTATGAAAGTATTTCTTCCAAAGTTCACACCTATCAGAAGAATTTGCGCATTTCGTTCCCATAATTTATAGTACGCGCCATCTTTTCCGCAGGGGGTGTTTATTTTTTCCTCGCCAGCTAGAATTTCCTCGGCATCCTTACCAGTTGCCGATAAGGAATGCGTAGGGTGCAACGAACGGCGCACCCCAGCACGATTGCGAAATATCTCCGTAAGTATGCCCACGCATGATGGGGTATGCAGTACGTCCATTACTGGGTTTGTTCCTTTTTTTACATTATCCCAAGTATGAGAAGGCAAAAGAAGTGTTCCCGATTCCATGTATTCCATTAGTGCGTCTAACACGGTGTCGGCGCGTCCATCTACTTCGCCTATACATTTGTAGGCACTGTGAACTAAAAGCGTGCCAGCGGGATTGATTTTTAGATCACTTAGCTGGTTTTTTAGGGTTTTGATTGTATGCATGGTTTTATCCTTTCAGCAATTCTTCCAAGCGTTCTACTATTTCGTCGTAGTTCATTTCGTCGGCCATTTCTCTTAGCCATTCTACTAGGTCGTTGTTGGTTTGGTATTCGTGGGCGGTTAGTTCTTCTATTATTTCGTCTATTTCCAGCATGTCGTTTTGCTCGCAGGCTTGTTGTAGTTTTTTTAGCAAAGTTTCGTCGGGGGATTGTTTTTTTGTTTTTTTCTTTTCTGCCGAAAGTTGTGATAAGGTCTGGTTTATGTCTTCTAGCAGGGCTTTGATAATTTTTACGAAAGTTTTGTTGTGGACGGAAATGAAATCGTGGTCGCCTGTTTTCGACGCGGCTTCTAGGGCTTCTGCTAGAGTGGCGGCTTCGTTGGCGCAAATGCCATAACATGAGCCTCTTATGCCGTGGATTGCCATGGTGTAATCTTTGCCTATCCCAGAGGTTTCTAGTTTTTGCACTAACGGGGGAATATTTTGCGCAAAAGAGCGGATTACGTTTAAGTACATTTTTGTATTGTTATCGAAACGCTCTAAACCTTTTTGGAAGTCAATGCCGTTTATGTTAAAAGTTGCGGAGCTTTCAGAAATTTCGATTTTTTGATGCTCGTTGGATTCTGTGTCTTCGTCGCTAATCCATTCTCTTATAATGGCATCTAGGCGGTTTAGTTCTATTGGCTTGGAGATGAAGGCTTGAAATCCCGCGTTTATAAATCGTTCTTCGTTGCCTACTAGGGCGTTAGCCGTTAATGCTATTATGGGAACTGTTTTGGCATATTCGGAATCTAGGCTACGGATTTTACGAGTTGTTTCTACTCCGTCCATATCGGGCATTAGATGATCCATGAAAATGGCATTATAGCGAATGTTGTCATTTTGGATAGCGTCAATGGCTTTGTAGCCGCTGGTAACGCATTTGGTTTTAATGCCGTATCGCTTTAAAATCCCAGCGGCAACGGCTAGATTAATCGGCACGTCGTCAACAACCAGAACGCGAGCGTTTGGTCGATTTAGCGGTTTTGCATCATCAGTGATTTTTTGCTCTGTGTAGCAGAAATTTTTTAAGTCTTCGATTACTTGAGGGCTTAGTGATTCATCAGTTATGAAGGATTGGTACACACGCAGAGTGAAAATCGTACCTTTGCCGTATTCGCTTTCTACGCTTATATCGCCGCGCATCATTCTTGCTAGTTTGCGGGATATTGATAGACCTAAACCCGTTCCCACTATATTTCTGTTGGTGGCAACATCAACTTTTACATATTCATCAAAAACGCCGCCTATATCTTTGGCGCGTATTCCTATGCCCGTGTCACGAACTTTAATGTCTAGCCAAATGTCATCGCCTTCGATTACGCAACTTAGGGTTAGTTCCACCATTCCCTCACGCGTGTATTTGAAGGCGTTGGACAGAAGATTATTAAGCACCTGTTTAATTCTTAGTTCGTCGCCCAAAAGTTTTGCTGGGAAATTCCCGTCTATGATTAAGTTAAAGCCAATTGGTTTTTCTCCCCTGTGCATGGAACTTTGCGTTAAAACGTCGTTAATCAAGACGGCGGTGCTGTATTCTACTGGTATTAGTTCAAACTTCCCAGTTTCGATTTTGGAAATGTCCAGAATGTCGCTTAGTATACTAAGCATTGTCGCGCCTGCGCTTTTAATATTTGTTAGATGCGAATAAACTTCCTCACTCAAGCCTACGGATTCTATGGACAACTGCGAGAAGCCTATAATGGCGTTTAAGGGAGTTCGCATTTCGTGGCTCATCATTGCCAAAAACGCCGACTTTGCTTCATTGGCGGCATCAGCGGCTTTTACGGCTTCTTTTAGTTCCTTTTCCTGTCTTCGTAGGGTAAGGTGAAGCTTAATCCGCGTTTTAAGAACCTCTGGAGAGAAGGGCTTTCGTATATAATCGACAGCCCCCTCTTTTAAGGCTCGTTCCTCGCTTTTATCGTCGTTTGCCGCTGTTAGGAAAATCACGGGAATATTTTCTGTTTTCTTCTCTTCTCTTAGCTTTTTGAAAACAGCATACCCGTCCATTTGGGGCATCTCTATGTCTAATAGAATTATGGCGGGTTTTACGACTTCAAGAAGCTGAAATAAATCCTCGCCCGACGTGGCCAAATAGACATTATGCTCCTCGTGAAGAATCAGCCTTGCAACTTTTAAGCTGAATTTACTGTCATCTACCAGAATCACGTTTTCCATTATGCTCTCCCACTCCGCTGTGATGAACGGTATCTATAATAGAATTTAAACTTTGACTCATAATCGAAATGCTGATATGTGCTTTGTCATAGTTGGCGGCGATGCTTTCGATTAGCTCGTTTACGGAATTTATCGCGTCAAGGGTTTGTTCCGAAATGGCATCAGATTCAGATACAATTGTTTTAGACTTGGATGCAAGATTGCGTACTTCCTCTGCAACAACGGCAAACGCCTTACCATGCACCCCTGCGCGAGCCGCTTCAATAGCCGCGTTAAGCGCGACAAGATTAGTGGATGTCGCAATCGAAAGTATATTTGTGGAAATAGCTTTAAACTTCTCAAAACCATCGTTGAGGGTTGCCATACAATCGGCTATTTGCGCGGATTTCGCCTTTATGTTGGTGATGTCTTCCAACAAAAGATTAGCACTGCCCACGTTTGAAGTGGCAATGTCCAACACGCCTAGAATTTCTTCGTTTAGCGTTTGAATGCAGTTGGCCGCGAGATTGTCGCCCAAGACTATGCTTTTCGCCATTTCGTAGCAGGAATCGCAACCACATGCGCCGCAGTCGAAGGTACGTTGATTCTCTGTGGTTTTGTTCATTTCTTTGAATCCGTTTTCAATTTGCTCCTCGGTGAGGGCACGCTGGCGTATGGATTGAGTTCTGTATGTTCTTATGAAATCCTGCATCTTTAGGGTTTGGTCGTAGTGGTTTAGTAATTGAATATAGTGTTCGTGGTCGTATGATGCCAAAACGGAACTCCTGCCCTTATGCATACTGGCACTTGTTTCAAACCTGCTTACATTGTGTTCTACTGCCGTGCCTAGGTTGCAACCTTCGCCGCAGTTTAGCACGTCAAAAACCATTGGCAAAACACTTTCGTCCGATTCCGCGAATGCGTCTATTGCTTCGTACACTATGCCGTGACCTTCTGCTTGGTCTACGCGCAAGTCCTTGCCGAAATAGAATTGCATATTCTCTTTAAGCCCACCTGGCATGGAATATAATCGCCCGAATGCCGCTTCAGGGTGGTCGAAACTAGCTGGCGTATTTGGTAGCGTAATATTATTTTCGCGAATGTACTCAAAAAGCCTTTTGAACGTGACATTGTACTGGATTTGTCCAGTTGTCTCAAACTCATGCGCTTTTGCAATACAGGGCGAAAGCGCGGCTATATTACCACTTACCCTATCATATCTGCGCATGTAAATTGCAGTACAAAGCATAGGACTATGTACAGGCGACAGATATTTTACAATGTTATGTTTGTACTTCAAAATATAGTCAACAATTGCGGGGCAAGGTTGCGTTATAATCGACTTAGGGTTTTTCTCCTCGATATGGCGAATATGCGCCCATGTGCAAATATCTGCACCAATAGAAACATCATATATTTTATCAACACCCAATTGCTTTAGCCACGCAAGAAGCCGCCCACCTTCTGGATTAACATAGAGAGCAGGCGCGGCAAGAATTGAAATCTTTTCACCTTTTCTTAAATCTTCTAAGAAGCGCAAGGTATCATCGTCATAATCTCTAACTTTGTGGCGGCAAGTTTCAAAGCAAAATCCACACGCAATGCATTTATCACCTTGTATCGAAACTTTAATTTGCCCATCTTCTGTATATACATGGTTTGCCCCGTCAATTGGACATACGCGTAAGCAACGATTGCACCCCACGCATTTGGATAAATCCTCATTGATTAGTTTGCGCATTCTTTGGCCTCCTCTAAGCTTAACTTGCACGTACATATTATAATAACTCTACCCTAATAGCAAATGTTGTGAATATTTGGCAAACTTGCATATGAGACAAAACATCTTTATAATAGGAATGCTAAGGGCAAATATAAGAAAGGAGCAGTGCTAACATGAAAGAAATTATAATCGTGGACGACCAACCAGCAGTTTGCAAAGAGGTAGCGGCTTATTTGAAAAACGATTACAAAGTCCACGCATTTAAATCGGGCGATAAAGCGATTTCATACCTAGAAAAAAATCATGTTGACTTAATTTTATTGGATTACTACATGCCCGAAATGACAGGCTTTGAAGTATTGCTAAAAATCAGACAAAACCAAGCGTTAAGCGAAACTCCCGTAGTCTTCTTAACCGCCGAAATAAACGAAAGAATGGAATACGAAATGATAAAACGTGGTGCCACAGATTATTTACACAAGCCAATTGATTCCATAAAATTACACCAGTGCATAAAAAAACACCTATCCTCCGCAGGAGGCTACTAAGCGAGCGGCACAGCCGCTTTTCGCCGATAAAATGTATTGGTAAGCTGTATATACGTCTCGAAGCCAGTTACTTTATTGCGAATAAAAAAGCGGGCAAAGACCGCCCGCATTGAAAAAGCAAAAGCCGATAGCTCACGTTTCGCTATCGGCTTTTTGTTAGAGATATGATAAAATACGAACCATGAAAACAGAGAGAAAATAC
>WQVV01000116.1 GCA_009785665.1 Defluviitaleaceae bacterium | reverse complement strand
TATAAAACGGCAAAGTCTAAGACTTTGCCCACTGCAACTACGGTTGCTAGAAAAAGGAGAAATGTGTATGTACCAAAGTATCAAGAAGTTACTGTGTATTGTAGTGGTGTTCGTGATGGCTGTGGGTGTGTTGCCTGTGTTTGCACAACCCTACGAGTACGAAGATGTAATGGCAATGAACTACCCCGTTGTCGATTTGGAAACAGAGATGATTACCCCAATCGCAGGTATTTTACCAGCAGACAGCATACTTGACATAACCAGCGACTTCACATGCATCAACTTCGCAAACACAATGCGCGAATTAATAGGGCTTGACGCATCTGAACCTATTCTGGCAGGGTATGTTTCTTTTGCTCCAGCACTTGAAATAGTGAATCGCAACATTACAAGCCTTGATGGAATTGAACACTTCACAAGCCTTGAAAGGCTCAACGCCAGCGGCAACCTGCTGACAGAGGTAGATATGTCTAATCAGCCACTACTCTCATCACTCACTCTTTATAACAACCATCTTACAGCAATAAACGTGCGCTACAACCCTATGCTAACACTCCTCACAGTAGCAAACATGGTAGACTTCGAGGCAAATCCTTGGCTACCAGACATGCACTCAGGCAACAGTCATTTTAATACAATAGATATATCGAATAACCCCTTGCTCCGAAGCCTTAATGTAGGCAATGTTCAACTTACTTCACTTGATGTATCTCACAATCCCGCACTCGAATCTCTTTGGACGTGGAACAATCAGCTTACAGAGTTGGATGTATCAAACAACCCTGCACTTAGGACTCTTTCTGCCATAAACAATAACCTCACAACGCTGAATGTGAATGATAATCCTATGCTTATGAGTCTTTTTGTTCAAGGTAATCAGCTAACAGGTCTTAACGTGTCTAATAATCCTTTGCTTCAAAGGCTGAATGCTTCGTCTAATTTATTAACAACACTTGACGTATCTAATAATCCCCAGCTTTATGAACTTCGTGTTCAAGAGAATAACATGACATCTCCAGATGATGTTGTTGGTTGGGAATTGCATTTTGACTACGCTGGTGATGCCACAGAATATCGTTTCTGGTTCTTTCCGCAACGTGAGCAAGAAGTTACCCCAACAGCCCCAACAATCACAAGTGCAAATACTTTGACTGTACAACATGGGCAAGCTGGGCAATTGCCGCTTTCTGCTTCGGGAACAACTCCTATTAGCTTTACTTTGGGCGGCAACGCGCCTGCTGGGGTAAGCGTTAGCGGTGGGCAACTTGTTGTGGCTTCTTCTGTTGCGGTTGGGGTGCATAACTTTACCATTACTGCTAATAATGCGGCTGGTAATTCTGCTCCGCAAAACTTTACGCTTACCATTACTGCCGCGCCAGTTGTGCCTACTGCGCCGTCTATTACTAGCGTGGCTAATACTTCTGTGCGATATGACTTAGGCGGGACTTTCCCCGTTGTTGCGGCTGGTACTGCGCCTATTGTTTTCTCGTTGGCTGATGCTCCTGCTGGCGTTAGCATTAATGGAATTTCTGGGCTTATTACTGTTGCTTCTAATGCGCTTGAAATTGGTGTGCATACATTCCGTGTTGTTGCAAGTGGTGCTGTCGCGCCCAATGCTGAACAAATTTTCACGCTTACGGTTACTGATGCTCCAGCTTTGCACTCTGTTACAATTTTAGGCGGCGGTGCGGGGGCTTCGGCTACGCCGAATCTTGCTTCTGTTGGTGAACGGGTTAATCTTCATGCGGGGCAAGCTCCTTCGGGGCAGGTTTTCCAGAATTGGACTGTTTCGCCTTCGGCTATTGCTTTAACCAACGCAACAAGTCCTACTGCGGCAAATTTTGAAATGATTGATGCCCCTGTTGAAGTTACCGCTAACTGGCAAAATGCTGCCATTATACAGCCACCTGCACAACCTTCTGCGCGTCCTCCTGCTTCTGGTGGTGGCGGTTGGGTTGGAAATATAGTTATTCGCCCTAGCGGAACTCCTCCTGTGCAACCTGCACCACCTACACCCGTAACGCCAGAAAATCTCCCCGATATTGTTACTGCTGTTGTGTACCCTGCTAATGCTACGCATGTTCATACTGTGGTGCAAAATCAAATTTTTGCTGGCGTTAATAATGTTGTTCTTGCGTTGCCTACTGGATATAGCGCGGTTAGCGTTACTGCATCAACCTTGCAAGCAATTGCGGCGGCTTCTACTAATTTAACTGTTGTTGTGGATAGCGCGTCTGTTACAATTCCTGTTGCGGCTTTGTCGAATATTATTCAGCAGGGCGGCGGTGACTTTGACATCAACGTGGGAACTGTTGCAATTGACATTGGTATTTCTGTAGATGTTTCCATTAGTTCGGGTGATACAAGCATTACTAATTTTTTCGCGCCTATCTCTGTTGATGTTGTACTTGAGGATATTGGCGGGGTAAATCATCATAGAATCGTCGCGATTCTTGACGACGGTACACTTGTTGGCGGAAGTTTTAATCCTGCATCTGGTGCATTTACCTTCGATACAGCAATCACAGGCGAGTTCATCATAACTTATGTAGAGCATCTTAACCGTTTGGTGCTACAAATTGACGGCACTACCATCACCTGCCTTGCGGGGAATGCACAAACTCAATTCATGGACGTTGCCCCCGTAATTCAAGATGGACGAACATTACTTCCCGTGCGTTTTATGGCTTACGCCCTTAACGCAGATGTTGACTGGACACCAGAAACAGATACTTCCCCGCTAATCGTATCGCTCAACCTAGACGGCACGCCGCTTTCGTTCGGAATAGGCGAAATCACGCCCGAACTTGCTGCATTGGGAATGGACGTTCCCGCGCAAATTATCAACAACCGAACCATGGTGCCGTTACGTTTTATTAGCGAGTTCTTCGGCGCAGTAGTCACTTGGGACGATACTACACGAACTGTACAAATTATCAAAGGTTAGTCGAAAAATCGCAAATAAAAAGATTGCTCTGCGCAAAAGCGGGCAATCTTTTTTATTGCATAAGAAACTGTTCACGGCTTCGAGACGTATGCGTGGCTTACCAATGCATGTCATCGGTGAAAGGCGGCTGTGCTGCTTTTTTATTGCATAAGAAACTGTTCATGGCTTCGAGACGTATGCGATAGCTTGCAACGCAGGCTATCGGCGAAATGTGGCTGTGCCGCGTGCCGCTCGCTTGTCGTTTATGGAGCATCTTCGGCTATTGTAGTAACTGTAGTACCTTTCACATGCTTTCGGCTCATCAAGTGTCGCGCTTTCCTGTTTTCTACAGTGTCAAATATGATTGAGAAATCATAATCTTCGGGGTAGAGTTCGGAAGCTGCCACTTTTAGCTTTATGCGTTTGTGGTTAATCAGTTGCTTTTCGCCTTTTATTTGTACGCCTATTTCGCCTTTTTCATTGGCGCGTTTGTACACAATACCTACGCTCTTTTGGGGATAAACTGTTACGCTGTCGCCTATGTTGAAGCTTTCGCTTCTGGGTATGGGGGCTTCTTTTTTTGGCTCGTCTTTTATAGCTAAGGGCGTTACGGTTATTATGTTTTCTTTTGGTTTGTTGGTTGCGTGGGCGGTTGTTCGGCCTGAATACGTTATCTCTTTTGCTCGTTCTAGGAGATATTTTGGCATTCCTAGCCTTTCTGCTATGTGCAAGGCACAGCTTTCGCCCGCTTCGCCAATTTCAAGTCTGTATTGCGGCAATAGGCTTTCGCGGTCGAACGCCATTCGTGCATTTATAATGCCTTGCGTGTTTGCGGCAAAATCTTTTATTTCGGGATAATGCGTTGTTACTGTAAACAAGCAGCCTTTTGTCAAAAGTTCTTCCAGAATGGCGGTGGCTATTCCCATACCTTCGGCGGGGTCTGTGCCAGAACCTAATTCGTCGAACAGTATTAAAGAACTTGACGTTGCCCGTCCTAAAACATCAATGATGTTAGTCATGTGCGACGAGAACGTAGAAAGATTTTGAGATATACTTTGCCCGTCGCCAATGTCGCACCAAACCGAATCAAAAATGCATACATTGCTACGCTCGTCTGCGGGAACATGCAGACCGCTTTGCGCCATTAGCGAAATCAGCCCAACTGTTTTAATCGCAACAGTTTTACCGCCAGTATTTGGGCCAGTTATTACGATTCCGCTTGTGCCATTCCCCAATGCAAAATCAAGAGGAACACCATTCGCCAGAAGCGGATGCCGCGCAGATAGCAGCCTAATCTCTCGTTCTTCTGTTAGCCTAATTGGTGTCGCTTGCATTGATATACTTAGCTTCGCTTTTGCAAAAACAAAGTCCAAAATCTCCATAGCCTCCATGTTCATTTTGATAGATGGCAAATTCTCATCAATGAGGGCGGTTAGCGTATAAAGTATAATGCGAACTTCGTTGTCTTCTTCGATTCTTAACAAAGCTAATTCGTCTTGCAGCTTGGATATGGCTGTAGGTTCTATGAAGCAAGTGCCGCCTGCGTTCGACATTTCAACCAAAATGCCTGCTATCTTGTTCTTGAACTTTTTTTGCACAGGAATGGTATATCTGCCATTGCGAATAGAAACATAACCATCTGTACAGAACTGCTTGTTGGCTTTTAGTATAGATTCAACCTTGTCTTTGATTTGTTCACCTTTGCGCTCTAAACTTCTGCGCAAGTCGTGAAGCTTTGGGGTTGCTCTATCGTCAATTTGTCCATTGTGCAGGCAACGGCTTATTTCTTCTTCCAAGTCGGATAGGTCAATCATGGAATTACCGTAAAATGCAATATCAGATTGGGTAGATTCTGCTTTTTTTAGATAAGTCTTCATGCGGTTGCATGATGCAAGAAATGTCGCAACATTGCCGATATTATCTGGTGTCAACATAGCATCAGCACCCAGCAAGATAATGATTTTTTCAAGCTCGGTCATTATTGCAATAGGCGGGCTTCCAGCTTGCTCCATTATCTTTCTGGCTTCTGTTGTTTGGTTTGTAAGCCGAATTGCTTCCGCAATGTTCGTTGCGGGCGTGACAGTTGCGCATCGTTCTTTTGTAATTGATGAAACTGCACAGTCCGCAAGTTGATTCAGTATTGTGTCAAATTCTAGTGTTTTGAAATGATTCATGGGTTTTCCTCCAAAATGTTTTTATTATACGGAATGCCGAAAATATTTACCGACGACGAGCTAAGTCTGCGGGCTTTTGCGCAGACTTAAGCGACTAATATTTTCGCACTTCCGTATAGACGCAAAAATGCCACAAATAAGTAGCCCCAACGAAGGCTACTTATCTGTGGCATTTCGTGCTTTACGCACAAAAAAAGATACGACCTTATCGTACCCCACAAGTGGTAGTATTCAAAAAAAGGTTACAGGATTATCGGCACACAAAAGTATAGGCACACACACCCTATCTTTCGCGCTACGCCGTGGTATTCGGTTTTAAGTGCTAATCACCAATACCACATAATCACTCACAAAACATTCCTCCTTTTAATGAATAAATTTAACCACTGACATCATTTTAGCATACACCATGATGCGAAGTCAATGGCGAAATTTTCAATTGATTAGTATTGACTTTGCTTTTGCTGGTGAGGATTGGCGATAGAATAACCACTATGCTATACTGCAAGCACGACTTCAGTGCAGTTTTGTTGTGTCAGAAAATTAATGAAACAAAATTCAAGAAAGTAACTGGAGGTATTTAGCAATGAAAATATGGGTATGTCACAAAGGAAAAATAATTGCGTTAAGCGCAGCATTTTTAATTCTTTTTTCGCTGTTGACTGCTGTAACGGCGTGTTCAAGTATCACTAACCTACCCGAAATCACAGTTGAAACTATTTATGAGCCGATTGAGGGTGTTAGCGATTCTATCATCGCTTCTGGATATATAGAAATTAATAACTCGAGGTACTCTGCCGCCCCGCCGTCTGCTGTTTTCCATCCTTATCCAAGTTATTTTCACTTGTTTCCTTTTGCGATTTCGGACGGCGCAAATCTGCCCGTGTTTGTATTAACAAATGATGTTGATGAAATATTTGATTTTCTTGGAAAAACCCGTGAAGATGTACAAACAGACCGTTTTGGCAACCAAAAGTTAGATAATGTAAGTGCAGTGTTCGACAATTTTTCAAAACGCAGATTATTCATTGGAAATACATCTTTTGGGGTTGATATTGTGCGTGCAGAAATGATTAACATTGTTGAAGATGAAAACCAAGATTTTTGGGAGATTGAACAAGCAGATTTTGTACTAATCACCAATGGGGATAGAACAATAGAACCTGTCGCATTGCGGATTGGAGAAGAATTTTTAGGACTTTTACTAACTCGCATTGAATCTTCGCAAGTATATATGAAAAACGGCGAATTGTATCATCAGCTATCGGCAGAAGCGGAGTTTAATGGACAAATAGCATTAGGCGGAGATTTAACCATAAGGCTTCATTTTGATAGTGATTATCGTGTTGAAGCCAACTTTGCTGTAGCGTCCGAATATTTATCCCTATTACCACGTATTGCGGATTTTGGGGTATGTATGGACGTAATAAGAATAACAAATCCCAATGAACTGATGCTGGCGTTAGGAATAACCCGTAGCGAACTTGATGCCGCCCGAAACATTGAAGTTGAAGAATTATTAATAGTATTCGATATTTCGTGGATTTCGTCATTTGGCTATGTAACCAATTTCATTGAACTTCGTGGGATTTCGCAATGAAGAGAGGGGAATTAACTTGAAAAAGTTTTTGCAAATATTTTTGGCAGTAATTTTATCGGCGTTTATTTTTTCTGCTACGGTGGTTGACGCAAGCGAATTTAATGCAAGTGATGTTTTGCTAACAATTAATGGGGAAATTTTAGAGTTTTCAGACCAACTTCCCGTTGAAATTAACGGGCGAATATATTTGCCTGCACGGGATATATTTGAAGCCTTAGGCTACAATGTTTCGTGGAGTGAGGAATACAACGCGGTTTTAATAACAAACGGAGAGACTGCAATTGTATTACCCGTTGGTGAAGCGCAAGACTTAGGCGGTCGCATCTCTATGGGGCATTATATAATAAACGGTACAGAGATACTGTTGTGGTCGCACCCGCGACTAATTAACGACAGGGCAATGCTCCCGATGCACCGTATACTGGAAGGTTTATACTATAGCCTTATCTGGGACGTTGGGTTAAACACGATAAACATAACCAAAGCCGCCGTAATTGAAACGGATACACGCGAAATAATTTACTCTTTGGCACAAGACCCGAACTTGCGAAACATAACCACCGACACAAATTTCACTAATCTAGTGGCGGATTTTGTGTACTTATGGTTTGAAAACGCAGAAGTTGCATTCTATGCTCAACCTTGGGTAAACACACAGCTAACATTTTCCCAAGGAAGTATATATGTAACAGAACGCAGAGATTTAGTGCACGGCTTGGCAATAAGACCCTATCCGCTTGGGCTTAGACTTGGTGAAACTTATGTATTAGAAATAACAGGACGTGCTACTTCACCCGTTCCAGATAACACAGTAATGCGTCTGAGTCTTTTAAATATGGTTGCTGGGGTCACGATAGGTGTTTACGCAGAAATAAGCAACGAAAATCCAAATTTCACACTAACACTAAACATAACCGAACCCGAAACCCCCGATTATATCACCAACGATTGGTGGAATGAGACACGGTGGTATCGTGACATGATAGAAGCCGCCGATTCTGCACTAACGTCATGGTGGACATGGCTAACAATAATGACTAACAAAGAAGGCGAAAACATGTCCTATGCCATAGACAGCATAGAATTGTGGCGTGTTACCCCATAGTATCATAATGCCATTTACATTGCCGCAAAATCGTGCCATTTCTATAGTGGGAACACGTCCTAGATTTCTACTTGATTTCTACTTGCCCATATTTCCAAGATATGATAAAATTTGCGTGGGCTGAAAAGGTTAGATTTTTTAAACAAGAAGGGAGATATAAAAACGCACACAACAGCCTGTGGGAAGTGTCTGTCAACACCACCACAGGAAGCGAATAGGAGATGAAAGCACCATCACCTAAACACCTACAGGGTAAAAAAACCCTGCCCATTGTGACGTTTGCAGTATACAAAATTTTAGGCTCTTCTTCAAGTCTTCTTTGCGTGGGCTTTGATGTTTTGTTATTGCAGCAGTTGCGACGGCGTTATTTTGTTATTTTCTTTACAACGATTAACGAGCGTGTACAGGTGGTGACGGTTTTTATAACGTCGTCTCCAACGCGCTTTTTTAAATGCTCACGGCTTCGAGACGTGCATGTATACTATCAATGCATGTCATCGGCGAAAAGCGGCTATGCCGCAAATTTCTAATGAAGGAGCAGTTCAGAAATATAGCAAACGCACCTCGAAACCGTGAATGCCGAGCGGCATCCGAAAACGCGAAATGAGCGTTTTTGGACGGTTTTGCCGCGACAGCATTCACGGATTGAGAGCGCGTTTGCTATAAATTGAACGTTTATGCCTGAACTGTTCCAAGAGGAGGTCGCACAAGTGATTTACGAACATGAATGCGAACACGAACTATGTATCTATCAGCGCGATAACAAATGCATCTTAGATACCCCAAACACAGACGCAACAGGAATGTGCGCTAATTGCCTGCTTGTCACCCTAGACACAAATTTTTTAAACGCAGAAAAAGATAAACAACTGCAAAAACTAAAGGAACGCCACGACAAATGGGATAGAGAAGACCAATTATAGTCTTTGCAAACAAAGCAACAAAAATGGCAACACTGCTCTCTAATGGAGAACGTGTTGCCATTTTTTTGTTGTTTAAGTCGATATTGATGCAAATTTTCATTGTGTAACTTGCACAATAACGAATAACTTTTTTTGTAACCTCCGTAAAAGCTGAGGTTTTTCTTTCCGTAGGAAAGAGGGATTGCTATACGATATACATACGGGATTTTTTAATAAGCTTTTTATTGCTCATCGTTGTCTTCGCCTTGGTCGTTGTTGTTGTCGTCGTCGCCGTTGTTTCCATTGTCGTAATCTTCGTCGTCTTTGTTGCCTTCGTTTCCATTGTCGTAATCTTCGTCGTCGTTGTCGCCTTCGTTTCCGTCGTCGTAATCTTCGTCGTCGTTGTCGCCTTCGATTACGTCGTCGCAGTCATCATCACCATCACATGGAGGAACTACTGGTGGCAACACTGGTGGTAATTTAGCTACGCAAACGCATTCATTGCAAGTAGCACAGTTGTTTCTTCCGCAATCTTCACATACATTAGAGCAAACATATGCGGGAAGAAGGAAGCCTGGTGATACAAAATATGCGCGATAAAATCCTTCTAGTTGTGGGAAAGAGAAATCGCCATGTCCAATTGCTGCTCCGTGGTTAAACGTAATAGGAGCAAAACCGCTTGAATGCCATCCTGTAGCAAAATCAGGTGCTAAACCGCCTTGTGCTACCCAACCTGCATATGCGGCTTCAACTGCGTCCCAATCAATAATATCGCCTTCTTCAAGTGTTAGCCAGAAGAATGATGTTGACATAGGGCCATAGCTTTCGGGTCTGCTTGGGTGGAAATAGTAGCCAATAAATCCAAGGTCAACTACTACGGGTTCAACAACATCTTTGCATTCGCAATTTTTGAAAACAACCTCATGGGTTTGACCATAAGCAGTAACTGTAAGTGTGATTGTTTGCCATTCACGGTATTTGAAAGCGTCAACAAAAGTAAAAATGCTTTGGTTGTTCCATACTCTGTTAATGCCTAACAAATGAAGTGCGCAGTTGCC
>WQVV01000115.1 GCA_009785665.1 Defluviitaleaceae bacterium | reverse complement strand
TTGAACCTGCAAGGTCTAGGACCACTAGATCCTTAGTCTAGCGCGTATGCCAATTCCGCCACAGCTGCGTGACATAGAAAATATTGTAATACAGGCTTGCTTTGTTGTCAACAGAAACATTTTTTTGAGTTTCCCCATTTTTTGATTTTGCAAGTCTTGAACCCTTTGATTTTACTAGGCTGAAAGGCATTCGTAAGTTGAAATCAGACCATTTTCATATTGGGTTTATTTTAAGAGTTTTCATAACAGACCTGTTCGACAACTAACGAACGCATCTAAAATTGTATAAGCTAGCAATTAATTTACCCCAAATCAAGCCTCGTTTACCTTTGCCGCGATAAGTTTCTTTGCAAATTCTGAAGATTTTCAATTCACGGTTTATATGTTCGATGTAAACCCTTATCTTGGAAAGATTGGTATTAAAATCTTTTTGTTCATCTGTTAGAGGGTGTTTTTGGACGCTTTGTAAGGAATAAGTGCGTTAAGCAAATATGTGTTTACCCCTTGATAACCGCTATCTAACAAAGCGATTATGTATACGGGTAAAGCCCCAACCAAGCTCTCTTTGAACATCTTAAAATCGTGAGTTGTGCCAATATCATAGTAACCCACATTCCTTTAGCTGCGCTCAGGCACAAATCGCAATGAAACTGCGCTGAGCGAATAAAAATACAAATAGATGTCAATTGCTAAGAAGAAGCACGAACCTAAACTACAAAGCATGGAGGCGGAAGTAGACTATTGCGTCTGCGCAAAAATCCGTATTGTAACATGTGCAGTTTGTCAACTTCAAGCACAGATGAGTACACGGAAATCAATTTTCAGATTATGAGAAAAGGGGAAACAAATTGGCAGGGTCAATTAAGCAATCAAACATAATGTTAGAAAAAGGACGCTTGTTCTTAGAAAGTTCTTTGTACTGGCGAAGATGGTTGAGAACAATTTTACGGATACTATTTAAGTTTTGCTGGCCATCTTTATTAGACCTGTCCGACAACCGTAAGATTTGATAAAATAGAGCAGGGTGAAGAAAATGAACGCATACGAAAAAATAGAAAAATTGAAAGATAGCGAGTTTAAGATGTTCAAAGAGAGCTTGGTTGGGGTTTTACCCGTATACATAATCGCTTTGTTAGATAGTGGTTATCAAGGGGTAAACACATATTTGCTTAACGCACTTATTCCTTACAAAGCTTCAAAAAAACACCCTCTAACAGATGAACAAAAAGATTTCAACACCAATCTTTCCAAGATAAGGGTCTCCATTGAACATATAAACCGTGAATTGAAAATCTTCAGAATTTGCAAAGAAACTTATCGCTGCAAAGGTAAACGAGGCTTGCTTAGGGTTAAATTAATTGCAAGCTTATACAATTTTAGATGTGTTCGTTAGTTGTCGGACAGGTCTAATTTCTTTTCCCAACAGCCCAAAAACTACCTATCACAGCGGGGATATTATTTCGGAGTTCAATGTATCAGAGTACTGGTTGCGAGATGGCGATGGCGGCATTTTTAAACAAGATATAAATGCGCAAGTTGCCAAAATCATTAGCCTGTTTAAATCCTTAAACCAACCATTTCAAGAATGCGCGCTGAATCAGTTGGAGAATTTAGCCAATTTAAATAACATGATGAAAGGTATTACAGATTTGAAGTGAAACTATAACTTTAACGATTTGGGGTTGTAGGCGTTACTTCCCTTTTTAATTTGTGAAACATAACTGAAGGAATGGAGAATTTACGATAGAACACGCCCTAGTCAAGAGTGAATATTTTCTTATATCCTGTATCTGCACTCGAATTTCCCCACTCTGTTTTGTTGCAGATATAGATTAATGGGTTTTCGAGTGTTTTTCTATATTTATTTAATGATTTTTTGTCAATCACACATTTTAGAGTTGAGTTCAAATTATATATAATCGCCAATAATTTTTGATATTGCGGCGGATAAGGCGTATAATAATAGCATCTTTTTGGAAATGAGTGATTGCAGTGTTAGGATATGTAAAAGTGGCGGCGGCAACGCCAAGTATAAAAGTAGCAGACTGCGCATACAACGCGGAACAAATAATTGCATTAATAAAAAAGGCAGAGGCGGAGAATATCCGCCTTCTTTGTATGCCCGAACTTTGTATAACGGGTTCGACTTGTGGCGATTTATTTTCGCACAAAATTTTGTTGGAAAGCGCGAAGGCGGCACTTTTGAAAGTTGTTGCGGAAAGCGCGGAATGTCGGGTTTTATCGGTGGTGGGGTTGCCGATGGAGTTTCTTGGGAAGGTATTTAATGTGGCGGCGGTTTTTTGTCGTGGGAATATTTTAGGTTTTGTGCCTAAGGAGAATATCCCTAGTCGCGACGATGTTTCTGAGTTTAGGCATTTCACGCCTGCATTTAGTGGCAATTATGTTTTTCATTTAAACGGGCAAGAACTTTCTTTTGGCACGGATATAATTTTTGAATGCAAGGATTATTGCGATTTTATGCTTTCGGTGGAAGTTGGCGAGGACACATGGGTACAGCGTCCACCAAGCGTGACGCATACTTCTGCTGGCGCGACTATTATTGCGAATATCTCTGCAAGTGGTGAAACTGTGGGCAAGGCGGCGCATCGGCGTATGGTTATGACGGGGCAGTCGGAGCGGCTTTTGTGTGCTTATGTTTACGCGAATGCGGGGTATGGCGAAAGCACCACCGACAAAGTATTTTCCGCGCATAATATCATTTGCGAAAACGGCAAAATTTTAGCAGAGTCTCCGCCATTCGGAGATGGTTTTGCGGTGTCGGAAATTGATTTACATGCATTAAATCATGACCGCAGGCGCGCTCATGATTTCTATGTGAATCAAAAATTCAAGCATAGTATTGAAGTTTTTTCGTTTGGTGATAAAAATGTAATCCATTGCGAATCACTAACACGAAAAATATCCCCTTATCCGTTTGTACCCGAAGACGAAAACGAACGGGCGACTCGTTGTACGGAAATTATAACAATTCAAGCTCACGCATTAGCAAAACGACTGGAACACACAGGCGCGCAAGCGGTTCTTGGGGTGTCTGGCGGGTTGGATAGTACGCTCGCATTGTTAGTTTCTGCACGCGCATATGAAAAGCTTGGCGCAGACAAAAGTAAAATCGTAGCAGTAACAATGCCCTGTTTCGGCACAACCGAACGCACAAAAGGCAACGCATACAAACTTTGCGAAGCCCTAGGAATCCCCTGCCGCGAAATCGACATCACAGAAATGGTGCGTCAGCATCTACGCGACATAAACCACCCCGAAGACAACCACGATATTACCTACGAAAACACACAAGCCCGTGTTCGCACGTTGGTTCTTATGAACTTGGCAAACCAAAACAATGGTTTAGTAATAGGAAGCGGCGGTTTGTCAGAACTGGCATTAGGCTGGGCAACCTACAACGGCGACCACATGAGTATGTACGGCGTAAATGCGGGCGTTCCAAAAACATTAGTGCGCCACATTGTACAAAACATAGCCGTCTCATGCGAAAACCAGAAGCTAAAATCCGTTCTTGAAGATATTCTTGCAACTCCCGTAAGCCCCGAACTTCTCCCACCAGAAAACGGCGAAATAAGCCAACACACAGAGGACATAGTAGGCCCATACGAGCTACACGACTTCTTCATCTACCACACTTTGCGAAAAGGTCGCGAGCCTTCACAAATTTTAGAGTTAGCCAACGTAGCATTTAACAAAAAGTACCCACCCGAAGAAATAAAAAAATGGCTAAAAATATTTATCAGCCGATTCTTTTCACAACAATTCAAACGCAATTGCCTTCCCGAAAGTCCAAAAATTGGTTCAGTATCGCTATCACCACGCGGCGACTGGCGTATGCCCAGTGATGCAATGTCCAATAGCTGGACAATTGGCTAGTGCGAATTTAAGACCTTGGGGACGCTGTCCCCAACACCCCTGCAAGGGGACACAGTCCCCTTGACCCCGTTTTTTGCGGCTGTTTAGCTTCGTCAAATTTCCACTCATGTTAAGGCGCAATTTTAAAATTTTTTGGAGAGGGGGTTTGGGGGAGAACCTTTTGTTTTACAAAAGGTTCTCCCCCAAGGTCTTTCTCTTTATTTTTTTTACAAAAATACATAGAATTGTGATATAGTCTAAGGGAGAGTATGGAGGTGTTTATAAAATGGCTGAGAAGGAATTACGCATAGGACTGCTAACAAGCGGGGGCGATGCGCCGGGCATGAACGCGGTAATACGAGCGGTGGTGAGAACGGCGGCGCATTTGGGAATGCGAGTATACGGCATAAAAACGGGATACGACGGATTATTTAAGGGGGACATAGATGAAATGACTCCCGACGATGTATCTGGGATAATTCACCGTGGTGGAACGATTTTGCGCACGGCACGATGTCCCGAAATGATGACGGAGGAAGGGCAAGCAAAGGCGGCGGAAATCTGCAAGGTATTGCGATTGGACGCTGTGGTTGTAATTGGTGGTGATGGTTCGTTTAAAGGTGCGGAATCGTTATCGCGACAGGGGGTTAGTGTTATTGCAATTCCTGCTACTATCGACCTTGACATGGATTGCTCCGAGTACACTATTGGATTCGATTCGGCGGTAAACACGGCGGCTAATGCGATTATTCACATACGCGATACGTCTTCTAGTCACGAGCGTTGTTCTGTGGTGGAAGTTATGGGGCGTAATGCGGGTTATCTGGCATTATGGTGCGGGCTTACCGGCGGCGCGGAGGAAGTGTTAATTCCCGAAAATCCAATTGATGTAAACAGCGTTATCGAGCAGATTTTGCGTAACCGTGCTAAGGGCAAGCGACATAATCTAATTGTGGTAGCAGAAGGCATTGGCGGCAGTGACGAACTTGCAAGCGAAATAGAACGAGTGCTGGGAATAGAATCCCGCGCAACGGTATTGGGACATTTGCAACGGGGCGGAACGCCATCTGGCGTAGACCGAATGCACGCCACAGTGATGGGATATATAGCAGTGGAAGCAATCAAAAACGGCGAACTAAACAAAGCCGTGGTGTATAAAGACGGCAAACACAAACTAATTGACCTAACCGAAGCATTAGCAACAAAAAAAGAGTACGACCCAAAAATGTACGAAATAACAAAAATAATGGCAATCTAAGGGAGGATTTACAAATGCGCAAAACCAAAATCATAGCAACAATAGGCCCCGCGAGCAAAGACCTTGAGACAATCAAGCAAATGATAAATGCGGGTATGAACGCGGCAAGATTCAACTTTTCCCACGAAACGCATGAGTACCACGGGAAACTAATTGACGCAGTAGTAGAAGCGCGGGAGGCTCTTGGTATGCCTATTCCGCTGATTCTGGACACCAAAGGGCCAGAAATTCGTACAAAAACATTTGACTCTGGCAAGGTTTATCTTGAGCAAGGCATGGAATTTACGCTAACAACAGAAGACATAGTGGGCGACCAATCCCGCGTTGCTGTCACATATGAGAACCTGCCGCGTGACCTAAAAGTGGGCAATCGCGTTCTAATCGACGACGGTCTAATCGAGATGAAAGTAACTGAAATCGACGGCAAAAATATCAAATGCGTGTTGGTAAATTCGGGCTTCTTGGGCAATCGCAAAGGCATTAACATTCCCGATGTGTTTGTGGATTTACCTTCCCTCACAGAAAAAGATGTTGAAGATATAAAATTTGGTATTTCTAGGGGCGTTGACTGGATTGCCGCGTCCTTCGTGCGTACCGCTAATGACATTGAAGTTATTCGCAAAGTTTTGGACATAAACGGTGGCGAGCAGATTAAAATTATTGCAAAAATCGAATCACGCGACGGTGTAGACAACATTGATAAGATTTTGGAAGTTGCAGATGCAGTCATGGTTGCCCGCGGCGACCTTGGTGTGGAAATCCCACCAGAAGAAGTTCCAATCGTGCAAAAAGAATTAATCCGTCGTTGTATCATGGTAGGAAAACCCGTAATTACTGCCACCCACATGCTTGAATCTATGTGTAGCAATCCGCGTCCAACCCGCGCCGAAGCCAGCGACGTAGCAAACGCAATCTTCGACGGCTCTGATGTGGTTATGCTTTCGGGCGAAACTGCTGGCGGAAAATACCCAGTACGCTCAATCGAAATGATGGCAAAAATCGCTTGCGAAGCCGAAAAAAATATCAACTTCGACGCAAAGCACGCAGATAGATTCCGTAGCAAAAACATCACAAATGCAATCAGCTACGCCGCTGTTTCCACCGCTGCCGATATGGGTGCATCTTGCATTGTTCCCGTTACCGATTCGGGCTTTGCTGCTCGTATGGTTGCGCGTTCGCGTCCTAGCTGTCCAATTCTAGCCGTTACCGCCGACCCTGTGGTTTATCGTCAATTGAATCTCTCATGGGGCTGTACGCCTGTTCTTTCCGAAAAGCCTTTCGAGGGCGACAGCGAAGTTTTCGACACCGCCGAAGAACTAATTGTAAAAACAGGCTTGGTTAAAAATGGTGAAATTTTCATTGCGCTTGCAGGTGTTCCCGTTGGTAAAGCTGGCGCGACAAATACAATTCGTGTGCGTACAGTTGGTGATGTTCTAGCTGGCGGTAAAGGCAACGAACGCGGCGTTATTCACGGAATGACTCGCATAATCACAGGAAACAATCCAGATGAAATCAACTCATTCCAAAAAGGCGATATTCTAATCTGCACAAAAACCGACGACTCCATGTTGGAAGCAATCAAACTAGCTGGCGCGCTAGTAATAGGCTCATGGGAAAACCTAGACTACAGCCACGCCGAAACAGTTGCAAAAGCTCTAAACATTCCGCTACTGCAAGTAAACGTGCGTGCAGTTGACTTCGTAAAAACAGGAATCCCTGTCACAGTTGACACCAACGAGGGTCTGCTACTAAACGGTCACAAATAGGGGACAGATTATGTATTTAAGATACTGCGGGATTATGCCCAATTACAAATGCTCTGCCGCGTGTAGACATTGTTTGTATGCTTGCTCGCCAAGCCGCACAGGCGGTTACATGGACGAAGCTACAATGAAAGAAGTCTGCGCCACGCTAATACAAAATGGTTGCAAACGTGTTCACATAGGTGGCGGCGAACCCTTCCTAGATTACGAAGGTCTGCTAACTTTGCTAAAAACCTGCGTAGATTACGGCATTCTCGTAGACTACATCGAAACAAACGCAAGCTGGGTCGTGTCTGAAAAAGACACGACCCAGCGTCTACGCCAGATAAAAAAATTAGGCGTGAAAGCCCTTTGCATTTCCGTTGACCCATACCACGCAGAGTATATCCCATACGGCCGACCACTAAGTCTTGCCAACGTATGCACCGAAGAAAACTTCGTGTACTTCATATGGCAAGAACGCTTTTTGCGCATGTTGCAAAGCATAGACGCAGAAACTGCTCACTCTCGCCAAGAACTGGAACAAAACCTAAGTCCAAGCTATATCTACGACACCGCAAACGCCTACGGCTTAAAAATAGGCGGCCGCGCCATAAACATAGAAGAAGAATACCACTCACGCAAACCCATAGGCGATATTCTGACAGCGGCGGGCGATTCCCCCTGCAACGATTTGTTAGCCACAAACCATTTTCACGTTGATATGCATGGTAACTTCATTCCGTCTGGCTGCACAGGAATAATCATCCCCCTAAAAGAACTAACCACCAACCTAGACACATCACGTTACCCCGCCTTTGAAGCCCTATTAAACGGTGGTATAAACGCCCTACACAAACTAGCTATATCGCACAAATTCATTCCCAACCCAGACGGCTATACCTCTAAATGCGCACTATGCTTTCATATTCGCCACCATCTAAGCGGCATCTCCAACGCCTTCCCCGAACTAGACTCTGAACACTATGAGCATTCTTTGCGGGATTATTAACAAAACATGTTATGATTTTAAGAAAAATTTTTTAGTAGCATTGGACATGATTTTGCATTATACTTCTTGAGGTGTTGATACGATGTGCTAGAGGGGTTTTGCAAATGGATAAAAAAGTAATATTTCTTGTAGATGATGATATGACAAATTTGATGGTGGGCAAAAAAGCACTGTCAAATGCGTACAAAGTATTTACGTTAAATTCGGCGGCGGTAATGTTTGAAATGCTGGAGAATTTAACGCCCAAATTAATTCTGCTGGACGTAAACATGCCCGAAATGGACGGTTATCAAGCCATAGAAGAACTAAAGGCACAGGAGCGTTTCGCTGATATTCCTGTAATTTTTTTGACCGCGCACAATAATGAAGAAATGGAAGTAAAAGGCTTATCTTTGGGGGCTGTGGACTACATAACAAAGCCATTCTCCACGCCGCGTCTGCTTAAAAGAATAGAGATGCACCTACTGGTAGAATCGCAAAAGAAGGAATTGCTACGCTTCAACAATGAATTATCCCAAATGGTAGAAGAAAAAACCGCCACCGTAGTGGAACTAAAAAACGCGATTTTATCAACAATGGCGGAACTGGTAGAGTACAGGGATAAAATCACAGGCGGTCATATAGTAAGAACGCAACGGTACATCAAGGCATTGATAGATGCAATGAAATCGTCGGGTGTATACAAACGCGAGCTTTCGCGGTTGGACGAAACATTAATTTTACAGTCATGTCAGCTTCATGATGTAGGCAAAATCGCGATAAAGGATTCCATTCTAAACAAGCCAGACCGACTAACCCCAGAAGAATTTGATGAAATAAAAAAGCATACAACTTTTGGGGAAAAAGTAATTCTTCGCTTGAAAAAGAAAACATCAGACAGCGATTTCCTAGAATACGCAAGAATTTTTGCCGTAACCCATCACGAAAAATGGAATGGCATGGGTTATCCGAATGGTCTAAAGGGCGAAGAAATCCCTCTACTAGGCAGGATAATGGCAATCGCCGACGTATACGACGCACTGGTAGAAGTTCGCCCGTACAAAGATGCCTTCACACACGAGAAAGCAGTAGAAATCATAATCAAGGACAAAGGCAGTCATTTCGACCCAACTTTGATTGACCTTTTTGAAAAAATCCATCATCAATTTGAAGAAATCGCGGCAGAGGTGAAAGAGTGACCTATAAAATACGAAGTTCCTTCAACAATATAAACATGACCACAAAGTTTATTATCTTGTTGGTGGTGTTGATTTCATTTGCAATTGCTGTTGTCGTGCTGATTAGGGCGAATCAAGTGCGAACACAGGAAACTTCTCGAATAGAAGAGCGGCTTCAAAGCAACGCAAATATGGCAATCGGAATTTTCAACACGGCGCGAATATACACTACTCGCATGGTGGATACCGTTGCCAACAGCCCTGCCGTGCAGGACGTTATAACATATAACAACTACAGTGATTTAGAACGACATCTAGCGTCGTTTTTGGAAAGCATGAACCGAACAGAGTCAGATATTCCGTTCTATGAAAACATTTTCGTATTTGATGCTGATTTCCAACTGATTGCAACTGCAAACCCCTATGGCGAACCTTTGGATTTATCGCTAGAAATTTTTGCGTTAAATTTGTATTTCGCACGACTGGGGCAAGAACATGTTTCCCCCGTGGTATTTATGCCGATAGTATGCGATTACGGGCATGATGAAGACTGCGAAAACGGGAGGATGCATTTTTTATTTACGCACCCAATCATGATTGATGGTAATTTTTCTGGAATGGCGGCGGTGTTAAGTAATACGGAAGCATTGGCGGCTTTCCTTCGCGACCCTACCCACGATTACGACAGCTTTATAAATATCGCCGATTACGCAGGCATAATATTTTTCTCAAACCGTCCAGACTACGTGGGACGGCATGTTGACGATTTAGTAGGCGAAAACCTACTTTTTGACGACGTGGA
>WQVV01000114.1 GCA_009785665.1 Defluviitaleaceae bacterium | reverse complement strand
TGTATTTTCTCTCTGTTTTCATGGTTCGTATTTTATCATATCTCTAACAAAAAGCCGATAGCGAAACGTGAGCTATCGGCTTTTGCTTTTCTATGCGGGCGGTCTTTGCCCGCTTTTTTATAGAATAAATATCGGCGCATTACTGCAACAAAAAAAGTATGAACACACGGAAATCAATTTTCAGATTATGAGAAAAGGGGAAACAAATTGGCAGGGTCAATTAGGCAATCAAACATAATGTTAGAAAAAGGACGCTTGTTCTTAGAAAGTTCTTTGTAACGGCGAAGATGGTTGAGAACAATTTTGCGGATAATATTTAAGTTTTGTTGGCCGTCTTTATTCAAGACACGGCAAAAATCCTCGCCAAAATGAACATCAAGCATCCAATGCATGGTTTCTACAGACCACTCAAGCCTTGCATGTTTAAGCAAGTCATTTGCGGTTAAATTGCGGCTTGAAATGAAATAATGCCATTCGCTTGTAACTTTCCTGCTAGTTGCTAGTAATTACTAAATTGATTTCCGTGGTAATTTATTTTTTAGAATTTACGAATCTTTTATTCAATGAGCAAGTTTACAGACAAGTTTGTGCGAACCGCACCTGTTGCGTGTGGTGGAAGCGCACGACCACCCACGGTAAAAGACATACGGTACTCGCCTGATGGAATTTCTCCGTACATAGTTGACCAGCCTAACAAAAACTCCAACGTCCCGTTGCTTGGCAAAAGACCAATTTCGAGTGTATCGCTCCAGTATCCCTCTGGAAGGCTGGATGGAATAAATGCAAACTGTACTTCGCCACTAAATGCACAAAACCAAGAGGACTGCATGGGAACTATTGAGTGAAATTCCCATATGCCGTCTATATCGTATGCTGTGTTGTTTTCTAAAACCAAGGTTACTCCACTTGGGGTTACATTTAGAACTTCATTGATGCTTATATCCAAGCATGGAATCCATTCAATTTCGGGTAGTGATGGCAAAAATGAGGGGCTGTCTTCTGTTATTACAAACTCGAATGTTAAGAAGTTGTTGCTAATGCTAATGGGAGCAGGTTCGCCGCGACCTACTGTTGGCGCGCTAGGAAGTTCTGCCGACAGCAAACCTTCGCGAATAATCATGTATCTGCCCGCTGGAAGTTCTCCGAATCTCTGCGACCAGTCTATTTGGTATTGCTTAACGCCGCCGCGTTGCAATGTATACAACAGTCGCGTCCAACGAATATTTTGCTCGTTGGTCAAATACGACACTGACAGCCATCTTCCATTTGAAAAAAACGCCATTTCCCATGGCGAGCCATACCAAAATGCTACATCTGTCTGGTTCTCAATTGTAAAAATAACGCTTGTTCGGCTTACTTCAACTTCCCCTACCACAGCTAGTTGGCGTTCGCCAAGTACCGCCGCTTCCATAACGGGGGCTTCGCGGATATTCCATGACCCAATATTCTGGCGGTATACAACAGGCGCAGGTGTTGCTATTACCTCCTGCGTTTCTGCCAATTCATCATTATCATTCACAGTTTCGATAGACAAACCGCCACATGCCGCAAGTAGTGGCAAGATAAAAATTAACATGCATACAAATTTCTTGTTCATAAAAATATCCCTCCAAAGTATCATTCGACGTAAAACGAAATTACATGCCACCCACCCGATACTAATTCTCTAGGAAAAACTTCTGACACCTCATATCCTTGTATGGTGACAACAAGCCTGTACGCTCCTGATTCAAGTTCGCCATACATTAAAAACCAATCAGCTGATAAATCACCATGCCCACTACTTAGCAAAATATCATTCGTCCTATCGTCTGGGGGACGGGTTATAACTGCATCGGCGACAACCTCCCAAGGAAGACGCGGAAGGTCGCTATATCGATGCAATTCCCATAGGCAGTCAAACTGCTGGGCTGTTTCTTCTGTGGCTATAACCCAAGGGAATGCAAAGCC
Source organism: Defluviitaleaceae bacterium (assembly GCA_009785665.1). Classification (GTDB taxonomy): domain Bacteria; phylum Bacillota; class Clostridia; order Lachnospirales; family WQUN01; genus WQVC01. The sequence goes on along the minus strand of WQVV01000114.1, from coordinate 7,916 downwards.
ATTAAAATCATACGCAGAATTATTTTGTACGGTAAGCGTAATTTCTGTTGGGGTTACATTGCTGTGTCCAACAACTTCCATATCAACTGGCCGTCCAGTTTGCATCCGGAACGGAAAACCTCTGGGGCTATCTTCCGTTATAGTAAATTCCAATACTACACGCTCTATGGTGGGAAATTCGCCTGCCACACCAAACACCTCCGTAATTACCAGCGCGTACCTACCATTTGGTAGTTCTCCATAAAGAAAATCCCAGTGATAGTGGTAGTGCATAACACGCCCGCTTGGTGGCAACGACTCGGCCATCAGCCCGCCTCGCCCTTCTGCGAAACGACCTGTCAAATGCACTACGGATAACCATTCGCCCTCAAAATAGTACGCCAACCCACTATTTACGCGTGCGCTAGTTTTACCCACGGAAGTGTTTTCCAACGCAAATTTTATGCTTGTTCGGCTTGCTTGAACATCTTCAACTATCTTAACTCTGTTACCAACTGGCTCAACATCTACTGTAGGTGCATTAGCAAAATCCCATTCCTCCCGCGGAATATACGGCGGAAACCAGCCTCTAGGTTGAACCTCCCCCAAATTTTCTTCTTGAATGTAATCCAACGCGTTTTCGTAAATAACTTCTACCCGCTCGTAAATAACATCTTCATCAGTTACCGTTACAACCGCAAAACCACATGCCGCAAGTAGCGGTAACAAAGCCAATATACATAAAATTTTTTTGTGCATAAGTTCCCCCTCTTCTATATCAATGAAAAATGAAATCATATGCGGGTGGTTGGCGTTTTGTTGTAGGGCGTGTTGCCACTATGCAAACGGCACGCTTTTTGGTCAATTTTCCGCCACTCTGCATCGGGATTTCACTTGCGTCTTTCTAGGACGCGGCGCGAAATCCTCCTTGATTGGCGAAAAATTGCCGCAAAAATCGTGCCGTTTGCGTAGTGGCAACACGCCCTAATCAAAATCCCCCTAAAAATGCGATTCCAAATACTATTGGAAGTATAACCCACGTAAATAGCAACTCCATAATTGGGTCTGTGACAATCCTATGCACTCCTGTAAGCAGCAATACACCCAACAAAAGCATAGACCACCAACCGCCAGTGATTAAGCTATCGTAGTATTCGTCGGGAACAAGTGGCGCGATTATTTTGCTTCCGTCAAACGGCGGAATTGGGATTAAATTAAAAAACGCGAGAAAAAACGTAATCTCCGTTGCCCGTAGTAAATACATTCCAATAATATTTCCCCAGCCGCCAATCAAAAACACAAACCCTGTAATTACGGACAGCACCAGACCCAAAATTATATTAGAAAGCGGCCCAGCAAGCGCGGTAAGCGCGAAGCCCAGCTTTCCATATTTCAAAAACTGCGACACTACTGGAACGGGCTTCGCCCAACCAATCCCCATCGCCACAAACACGAATAAACCAATCCAGTCTATATGTTTTAATGGGTTTAGCGTGATTCGACCTTGATTTTTTGCAGTCCTATCGCCAAGCCACAACGCAGTTACCGCGTGCGCCAGTTCATGAATTGCAAATACGAAAATCATAATCGGCAAAATCATTAAATGCGCTTGGACGTTTGTGTTAATGCCATCAATCATTGTCATTCCCCTCTCTTTTGTATGATTATATTGACAAAATCTTATAGCGTCAAATTTTGCGATTTTACGAAAGATGTGCCTTTGCAGATTCATAAATTCCGTTGATTAATCGTTGGGTTAGTAGGGCTTCTTCGCCGCTTGGGCTGGGCTGGCGGTTTTCTGATATAGCATTGTAGAAGGCTTGAATTTGTTTCACATGCGAAACGCCCCAGTAGGATTTCATGCCGAATTGCCGTTGGGCTTCTGTATCTGCACCAGCGGTTTTTTTTGTTCCGTTGGATAGGGTTATGGTTGCGTCTTCGCCTATTAGGGTTGCGCGTCCGTTTTTGCAGATTATTTCGATGCTTGCAGGCGCGTCGTAGGGGTGATAGGTGTTTACGAAAAATGAAATTTTTGCGTTGCCATAGGTGATTATTCCTTCGGCTACATCTTCAACTTCTATTGTGGGGTGGGCGCGATTGGCTATAGACGCGCTTATATCCGTTGGATTTCCTAGGAAATAATTCATCATGTCAAACGTATGAATCGACTGATTGATTAAAACGCCGCCGCCTTCGGTTGCCCACTTCCCGCGCCAATCGCTTTCCGCATAATAAGAAGCATCACGAAACCATGTAACACGTAACCAACCGCCTAGAACTTCGCCAAGTTCGCCGCTTTGCAAGGCTTCCTTAATTAACGCAGCTCCAGTGCTATAGCGATTCTGAAACACCACGCCCAAGAATGCCCCGCTCTTTTTGGAAGCTTCAATCATTTTTTCCGCGTCGGCGATAGTTGTTGCCATAGGTTTTTCGCACAAAACGTGAATGCCCTTCTCTAATGCAGCCACCGCAACAGGCGCGTGCAAATAATGCGGCAAACATATATGAAGCACGTCAAAACCACCCGCCGATAACATTTCATTGTAATCCGTGAAGAAGGGGCAGTTTAACGCCCCTGCTCTTTCTTCGCTATTATCGCAAACTGCTGTAATCTCCACGCCTATTGCTTCCAGCGATTTAATGTGCATTGGTGCAATATTTCCAAGTCCGATTATTGCCGCTTTTTTCATGTGTTCCCCCGCAGAAATTTTATTATGCTTTGCCCCGCTTCCGCGCCTTCATGCGCGGCTTTTACTATTTGCTTTAATCCGCCCGTGCAGTCTCCCGCCGCCCAAATACCTTGCACGGAAGTTTGTTTCTCGCTGTTTATTTGAACCGCGCATTGTGGGTTCAAAGTCGCGCCTATTTTTCGCGCAAGTTCTGTTCCGCTGGCTATTCCCGTAGCTACGAAAAGCCCTGATAGCGATAGGCTTTCTCCTGTGTCAAAAGTTACGCCATTAAAAACCGATTGCGACAACCCCGCAAACTTAGACGCAACCGCACCGCTTGTGACTTCACTAATTTTTTCCGTTCGCACAATCACAGAATCGGGAAAACTTACAGAAGGCTCGTTCCCATTAGTAAGCAATGTAACCGACGACGCTAACGGAAGTAAATCCGTAACCTCGTGCAGGGCATACGCGCCGCTTCCTAGTACTGCAACGTCTTTTCCGTTATACAGAAATCCGTCGCATATGGCGCAGTAACTCACGCCGCGTCCTTCTAAATCCGACAAGCCGTGAATTTTTGGGGTATCGCGATTCGCGCCTGTTGCTAGTAGAACAGTTTTGCTTCTGTATATGGCGGTTGGCGTTTCTACGACTATGCCGTTTTCGTTTTTTTGAATCCCCACGACTTCGCCAATTACTGTTTTCGCGCCCATTCGTCGCGCTTGCCGCAATCCCTTCTCCACCAGCGACTTTCCGCTTATTTTTGAAAAACCGTAAAAATTATCCACGCGCTCGGCTGTTTCCAACGCACCGTAGTTTTTGTAAATCAGTACCGTTTCAAACTTTGCACGAGCTGTATAAATCGCCGCCGTAGCACCCGCAGGCCCTCCGCCTATGATTAACACATCGAACATAATAATCGCCCCTTTGCGATTTCGTTTGAAATTGGGCTTCGCCTGTCGTTAGCCCATTTCAAATCGAAACGCCTTTATCTTAGATTTTACCACGGAAACATAATTTCATGCTATGTTGTTTTTTTATCGAATGGCTAAGAAAAAACGGATAAGCAAATTCAACTCATCCGTTTTTTAATCATTATAATGCGAGTCATCACCCAACAAAGATATTCTTCGTTTATCCCCGCCGTCTCTCCATGATTGTGCAGTATTCGTCGCGTACTTCTTTTCTTTTATTTTGGCTTATTGGTAAGAGGTTTTTCATTCCTGTTAGTTTCAACTCGCAGAATTTCATCATTTCTATATGGTCGTAGTTGACCACGTATGATGCATGTATGCAAAGGAAATCAAATTTTTGAAGCTGTTGGTAAACATCTTTGATTGTGCCGTAAAACTCTTCTTTTCTGTTGTTTGTCATGTGAAGAATTAATTTTCGGTCGTAGCTTTCCACATAAATTATATCCTTAACCTGCGCCTTTAGGAAATCACGACCTATTTTGTATACGAATATCCTTTCCCCTGTCTTGGATAGCCGCAAATAGGTTTGTATGATTTTTTCCACTTTTATATATTCTAAAGGTTTTGTTAGAAAATTAAGCGGGCGAATATCAAATAACTGCATTGAGTATTTTTTTTCCCAAGAAATAAATACAATCGCAACTACATCGTTTAGGTACGTTTCGCGAATCAGTTTACCCACCTCTACGCCGTTTACTTTGTCGTGGGCAAATTCTATATCTAGGAAAATTAAATCATAATGTGTTCCGCTTTTCATTTTGTTGCATAAATCTTCCCCTGTAAAGTAACTGTCAATTGTGTATGTTATATCTAACCTTATAAATACTTTTGCTAGGTCGTTTTTTAATTCGCTTACGATTCTTTCTTCGTCGTCGCAAATTGCTATCGCAATCATCTTGTCACCTGCCTATTAATTACTGCAAATAAGTTGTTAGTTACTACAACAATGCCTTATGTCATATTTTTTTATGGTACAATTATTCTATCCTTACAAGAAAGGGCGGATGTTATGAGAATTACCACAAATCAAGCTGAAAAAGCTATGACGGGGGGACATGTTTTCAGCCAACTAGGTTTATCCATGCTGTTGCAACGCCTAAAGCGTATGTATAGCGACAAACCTACACCAGAAACTTTGCAAAAATGCACAGAAGAAATTAACATCTTTTTGGAAAAATACAAAAAGATAATGACTGCCGACTATGCAATTCTGTCAAGTTTATAGGAGGATATGACATGATGAAATCATTTGATGAAGTTTCTGCACTAATCAAAGAAAACAGATTACTGCACATTGCTGGAAATACAGACCTACTTAAAAAACTACCCCAAGGAAATTGGGTTGGTGGCTCTACCGAATATTTTATGACAGAAGACGGGGGTTTAGTTTCCGACACACTTTTGTTTGTGAATGAATTTACAAACGGAAAGTTTTCCATACGTGACTATGGGGCAGACAATATCAGTCAAGTTACAAAGGATGCATATGACAGCGGTTATTCCATAGTTATAATGCCCTTTGACAGCGATGTATGCATGGAATATGCGCGCAACGCATCCAAATTTGAGGGCATGTTTTTTAAAAATATAGTGGGCTGGGTGTCTGGTGTCAATGTAAAAGTGCTGGGAAATCCAGAATACCCCTCCATAGTAGTCAACGGCGCGACTGGCGAAGTTCACACAAACAAAGCAGTAACCATGCACTTAGAAGTGCCAGAATCTCAAACAGTAAGCGTAAACATAATCAATATTTTCAGCCCAGACGAAAACTCACCAACCATCGAATTTATCCAAGAAGGCGTTGTAATAAACACCTGTCTAGTAGATGGCAAGGAAATGTCATTTGCCGATTTTATAAGACAACAAAACATAGACACTCGACTGCCATTAATAGGTCGCTGTTTTGGATATGGCATAAACGTGGACATTCATTCCGTAGAAGATAACGAAGTGCGCCTTGGTGCTCCTGTTTTCACAGGCATCAAATACCAACGGGCAAAGGCAATCCCCAATTACGAAGCCGCTTTAAATGCCCCCCTAACCAAACTTAAAAATGCTAAAACGGTTTTCTCCTGCAATTGTCTTTCCAATTTCATGCACGGCGGCCTAGAAGGAAAAAAACTAGAGGCCCTTTTTGGCCCAGTAGTTTTTGGAGAAATAGCCTACCAAATGTTGAGCCAAACCCTTGTGTATGTAACTTTGGAATAAGCTCTAAGGAACTGTTCCTAATCATAGAAGCGGAACATTTCTTCATACATTTCTCGTGATTGCGCTTCGTCGCCCCAAGAAAGTGGGTCGTCAGCGTAGCATAATGCGAAAAACGGTTCGTCGTATTCGCGCTCATTGATGAATGGAAACGTCTGCCACAGCCTATGGACTTTTGCACCAAAAGTGTGAATGTCCATGCCGCTGTGGTAGATTTTTTTTAGTTGTTCGACTAGAAACTTGCCTATTACATCGAAGTCGATATTGTTTTCGGTGTAGCCGCCTATGCTGTAGATGTACTCCCAGATTAACATTTTGGTGGTTGTATAATCATTTGCCGTCCACTCTAGTTCCAGTAGCAAATCGTTGTTTGGGTTTTGTAAAAATAACTCGTGCAGAAATTCTTGGTATTCTGCATCGGGGATTAGTTCGACATATTGCAAATGTAGAAGTACCAGCAATTTTTCAATCATTGGCGTAATCCTCTTTTAGCATGTGGAAATATGCTATATGTTCGGGGTTTACCAGCTTGAAGCCTGTTGCATGGTATAGATGCTGGGCGCGTAGGTTTTCTACTTTTGTGCCTAGGTGTAATCTGTTTCTGTTTAGGATTTCAAATGCGAATTTTTGTGATAGATACATTGCTTCCTTTCCATAGCCTTTGCCCCTTTCGGTGATTACTATGCGTTTTAGTTCTACTTGGGTGTTGTGTAGCATGTCGCGAAAATCTATGAAGCCGATTCGGCGGTTGTTGGTTTCTATTATGGTTTGCAGGAAATTATTATCGCCAAATTTTTCTATTCGGGTACATAAATGCCAGTTGTTTACCCAGCTTTTGCAGTCTTCGTCGCGCTCGGCTTCGTTTATGAATTGGTAATCTTCTATATTGGCGGTGCGTAGTAGTAGGTTGCCGCATGTGGTTATTGTTTCGGGGTTTTCTGTGCTACGAAACGCGCCGTGTATGAAGTTTGACAGAGCGTTTTTATAGCGTTCCGTGCCGTTTTCTTCTTTTTCGTAGTAGCCTTTTTCTGCTGTTTGGAAGTACTCAAACGCATCTGCAATTCTGGGATGCTTTTGAATATGTTCGTGGAAATTTTGTATTCGTATCATTTTTGTTCGCCCCTTATTTAATTTTTTGTCTATGGTATTTTAGTGGACGCGTTCTGTCAAATTTTCTTGACAGTGATACTATATATGTAGTACGGTCTCTACAGAAGCAATAAGAAATTGGGGAGGGATTTTTATGATATACACTAGCTATAAAAAACTAGCAATTCTAATTTGTGTTTTAATCCTCGCGGTGTTGATTTTTGTTGCGTGTTCATTAGGCGCAGGGCGTGGGGCAGTTGACCCCGCAGTACCAACAAGAATCCATACCCCCGAACAAATGAAAATCATGTCAGAATACATGGACATACATCTTGAGCCGATAATTTATGACATGGAACGGCACTTTGAAGAATTTGGGCATGGCCCATACGCATCAGCGCATTTGCAACCACATTTAAAACCTAGTTACAGTTTTGAGATGGTCGCGACGTTTGAAAATATTTTGCCCGACCGCAGTGTGGAACTTTGGCAGCTTTACACTAAAAGCAGAGCCGAAAACCCCGAATCGCCTATGTGGGAGATGTATACCTTAGAAGAAATACTCGTCCGTGAGGAGGAGGAAGGAAGACCATGCGAAGACGCTTGGAACTTCTTTTCCTTTCCCACAGAGCCAAACACAACACTGATATTTGCCGTTGATGATTATAGCGTTGAATATTTTGGGGAGATTCCACTTTGGATAAGTAATGTTAGGGCTTCGTTGCTAATGGTTGGGCTAGAGCCTTTTAACGTTTCGATAAGTTCAGATGAGCAAGAACCCCTTTTGCGTGAACTTTTGGAGTTTAGGGGAAGTTCTTCCGAAGTCGCTTTCATCGAAGGGTATTACCGACTTGGCATTCGTTATTTTGATGAAACAGGCAATACATGGCGCGACAGGATAGGTGATTTTCAATTTACAGTATTGCAACCAGTTATTCACGGAGAAGGCGGTATCTGGTATGCTGGTCAGTTTGCTGACCGTAACATGACATATTTTATA
>WQVV01000113.1 GCA_009785665.1 Defluviitaleaceae bacterium | reverse complement strand
TTGCACTACTACTTGTTTTGCATTTTGGGCTGCAATTCTGCCAAAATTGCTTGGGGTTACGTCAATTTCTACAATATCGCCTAGCTCGTATGTTGATTTAATTGCGCGTGCTTTATCAAGCTCAATTTCAAGCCAGATGTCGGAAACTTCTTCAACAATGGTTTTTGCCGCAAGTACGTTATACACTCCCGTTTCGCGGTTCAAAACAACGCGAATGTTCGCGTTAGGATTAAGCTGTTTTTTGCACGCCGAAACCAGCGACGATTCAATAGCTTCGTAAATGATTTCCTTATCTATTCCTTTTTCGTCCGACACCTGTGTCAGTGCTTCAATGAGTTCTCTGCCGTTGTCCATTTTTGAATCCTTCCTTATATATCATCAACCTATATCATCAACAACCAGTTTGCAGGCCGATACTTGTTTCTTGTCAAACTTCCAAACTTGACCATCTTCATCAGTTAAAGTGATTCCGATTTTGCTGTCATACTCCGTTAAAATACCTGTGAATTTCTTGCGTCCAGTGGTTACGGATTCTGATTGCGAATGGTCTTCTGGCGAATGGGGCGAGAATAACTTTAACATTACCTTATGCCCAACGTACCGCTGAAAATGCTCTGGTTTTGATAACCGCCGCTCTATTCCAGGTGAACCAACTTGCAACCTATACGCCGTTGGGATTGGGTCGTGTTCGTCCAAGACAACGCTTACTGCGCGGCTTACCCGCTCGCAGTCGTTTAAATCCACGCCGCCCTCTTTGTCTATAAACAGCCGCAAAATTCGGCTTCCGCCTTCTTTTACCAACTCAATATCATAAAGTTCAACTTCGCATGTTTGCACCACTGGCGCAAGCAGCGATTCCAAATTCGCTATCAATTTACAAAATCCTTCCTTACTTACACTGGGCAAAATATAAGAGTGGGCGCGCACCCACTCTTTCATTCGCATATTATTCATTTCAAAAGTTCTACAGTAACACATTAACACACTTCTATGACTTTTGCAAATGTTTTTTCTTAGGGATTGAAAAAATTTTTAGTAGATGTATACGGCAGAGTTGTCGCCGTCCCATCTTATGGTTGCCCCTAGCATTTCGGAAACATAGCGAACGGGTACGAAGGTGCGGTTCTCTACTATTACCGCTGTTCCCATGTCGCTTGGCAGGGGTTGGTCTATTACTATTTGCAGGGTTGCGCCGTGACGGGTTAGTTCTACTGTGCGTGTGTCGTTGTTCCAGTCAATTTCCGCGCCTAGGGTTTCGGCAATTATGCGTATGGGAACCATTGTTCTGCCTTCGTGAATGAATGGTGCGGCATCGCTTAGTTGTTGGCTACCGTGTTGGGTGAATACGGTTTGCCCAATAACTAAGCGCATTATCGGTTGCGGTGAAGGCTCTGGCAAAATGGTTGCAGGTGGTATAACTGGTGGTAGTGCTGGCGGTTCTGTTACTGGTTCTGCTTGCCCAATTGCGAACACACCTAGGTTTGAAACTGTAAAAGTTACGGTGTTGTTGCTGTATTGTGAAGGAATTTCTACCCGTTGCCCGTCTGTTTCTGCCCAGACAGTGGGGTTTGAGATTTCTGTGGGTAGTGAAATGGTTGCAGAACCAACAAAATTTTCAATGCGGTAGTCACCTGAATATGCTACCACTCTGAAAGAGTCGTTGGCTAGTGCTTCCACTGTTATGGTGATTGCGTTGGTTCTTGCAATTTGCCCTATGCTTGTTACTGCTTGGTTGTTGAAACTTACGCTTCCGCTGGGGAGTTGTACCAGCATGTCAAGATTAGCGTTGCCCGCTTGACGAACCGCTGCACGCGGTATGTTTACCGTGGTTGCGTTGGTGACGCTGGTTACGTTGAAGTTAATGCTTCCGTCTTGTGCGTCACGGATTAGGGTTGTCACCCTGTTGGACGGCAGTTGCAGAGTTACTTGTTCGTCCGAAACGGTGAAAACTGTGCCGCATGGTATTGTTTGTGTTGGTTGCGGTGCGGGGGTTGGTTGTGGCTGTGGTTGTGCATTGTTGCCACCGCCGCTCCAGCCGCCGCCACCTCCGCCGTTGCCGCCTGATGGTGGTTGCTGTGGCATGGGCGTAAGGTTTACAACTACTGAAATGGTTGCGCTTACATCGTTGCGGGTTATGGTGATAGGGAAAGTTCCGCTTATTGCCGCTTGCCCATGTGCGGGGCGTGTTGCTGTTATTGTGATGTTTGCGCCGTTTACCGCTGTTGAAATGCCAGCGGGTAAAGTTCCCCTGTCCAGTGTTACTGTGCCTGTTGCTGTGCCGTCTACTGCTACTGTTGCTGATAGGTTGCTATCGTTGATTGTTACGGTAGTTGGGTTTACTGTTATGGTTGCTTGCTGGTCGCATTGCTCGCAGCCTGTGTCGTTGCAGTGGTTGCAGTTGTAATTGTTTTCTGGGTCGCATGTTTCGCAACCTGCGTCGTTGCAGTATTCGCAATCGTAACCGTTTTCTGGGTTGCATGTTTCGCAACCTGCATCGTTGCAGTAGTCGCAGTCGTAGTTGTTTTCTGGGTTGCATGTTTCGCAACCTGCATCGTTGCAGTATTCGCAATCGTAGCCGTTTGCTGGGTCGCATGTTTCGCAACCTGTGTCGTTGCAGTAGTCGCAATCGTAACCGTTTTCTGGGTTGCATGTTTCGCAACCTGTGTCGTTGCAGTATTCGCAGTCGTAGTTGTTTTCCGCGCCTACGGCTGGAAGGTCTACTTCAATGGTTAGGAATGCTAATTGCGCTACTCTTGATACTTGTATTGTCCAGCTATCTTGGATTGCGGTTGTTGGTACGTTTTCGCCAAGGGCGATTGTTATGGCACTTGTGGTTTGTGTGAGTGTTATCCAGTTTGGAAGGTCGTCACTTGTGATGTCGAATGTGCCTGTTGGTGTTACGTTTATTACTCGGGTTGAGTTTGCGCCGCTTCTTGCTGTGATGGTTGCTGTGTCTGATGAAAGCGACAGTGCGCTTCCTGTTACCCGCACTCCGATTTGGTGGTTATCGAACAATGCGGCAACATCAGCACCATCGCGCATGGTTATAAACGTCATAACCGAATCTGGGGGACTTTGGTATCCCTGTGATGATGTATTGTTGCGGATTTGTGCGGCAGGGTAGATTATGAAGTTATTTATAACAGGAAAAAATTCAAGATGAACGCCGCCGCTGCCCTCTGTTGCTTGGTTGTTTTCAATAAGACCGCCAAACATTCTAAAATGCGCCGAGGTACCTACATATATACCACCAGCAACTCTTTGTGATGTGTTGTCACGGATTGTGCCATTGTTCATTGTGAACACTGTATTAGTGCCAGTCACTTGTACACCACCGCTAAGGTTTGCCGCGTTATACGCAATAGTACCGCCATTCATTATGAATGTGCTATTACTGCCCATAAGCACGCCGCCGCCTTGTCTTACTTGTGCGGCAGTGCCTCGTCTATCAACATCACGAATATAACCGCTGTTCATGGTAAACGTGCCGCCAGACACTATTTGTACACCACCGCGCATAATACCGCCGCGTAAAGTAACATCGTAAATTGTAAGGCTACCATTAACAACAAAATGCCGTGACTCAGCCGCACTGCTTGCTGTGGTCATACTCAAAGTAAAGCCGTTACCTTGAATTGTGATGTCTGCATTTGCGGCAATATTAAACCCAGCCATATCAAAATCCGCGCCTATTTCAATTGTGGTTGGGGTATTTCCCGCCACCATAAGTGCCCACATAAGTTGGGAATTGTTGTAAACGCGCCCACTAACATTGTTTATCTCGAAGACTGACATGGCCCCAACTCTAATGTTTGGGTCGCGTTCGGCTGTATTGTTGGCAATTACGGCATGTTCGGCATCAACTATGAATTGACTTGCACCATCACCAACACGTACGCCGCCGCCGCCCGCGACTGGATTTGTGCCAGTTGCACTATTGTTGATGATAGAGCCGCCATACATATGGAATCTGCCAGTATGAACACCGACACCGCCGCCTACACCTGTTGCAGATGTAATCGAATTATTTTCGATTGTGCCACCATGCATAAAGAAACGACTGCCGTTACCTGTAACTTGAACACCACCGCCAATAGTGCCGCCGCTTGCAACGTTGCCGCTGATTGTGCCGCCATACATGGTAAACAAAGCACCAGCACGAACAGCAACACCAGCTCCGCCAATGTTATTTGTACCAGTACCACCCGCAATAAGTTGATTGCGCGTAATGTTACCACTAAGCATTGTAAGGCTGGCGGTAGAACCAGTAACCAAAATACCAGCACCTGGTTGCGAGGAACGTCCTTCCGTTATAGTGATTCCGTCAAGGGTAAGATTGCCACTCACATCAAGTACACGAAATTCGCGAGTACCAAAAATATTGGCTCGTATTGTGCCAGTTCCCGCAATCGTAACGGTTCTACCTACGGGTATCACTATCGGTTCTGATGTGAAAAACGATACATTCATTACGATTACGTCAACGGTATCGTCGGCTAATGCTTCCCTAAGCTGGTCACTATCAGTTACCGTTACTGTGTTACTAAGTGGCATTATCTGCAACAGTAGCGCGTCTATGTCTTCGTATGCTTCGCATTCTTCGCATTTTTCGTACTCGTTGCAGTCTTTGCATTCTTCGGCTTCTTCGTACTCCTCGTACTCTTTACATGCTTCGCATGTTTCGTAATCTGTGCATTCTTCGCACGCTTCGCATGTTTCGTAATCTGTGCATTCTTCGCACGCTTCGCATGTTTCGTAATCTGTGCATTCTTCGCACGCTTCGCATGTTGGGTCTTCTTCTGTTGGGTCTTCTTCTTTTTCTTCTTCTGTTTTTTCTTCTTCTGTTGGTTCTTCTGTTTCTTCTGGTTCTTCTTCTGTATTTTCGTTTTCTTCTGTGCATTCTTCTGCTTCTGTTGTGTTTTCATTTTCTGGTTCGGGTTTTGTTTCTTCTGTTTCGCTTTCTTCTTTGGGTTCTCCTGGTTCTTCTTGTTTTTCTTCTGCCTCAATTTCGATTTCCGCTTCTGTTTCCGCTTCTACATAGGTGTAATCGTTCTGCTCATACGCAAGTACGGGCATGGTTGCAAGTGGTGTTAGTGCCAACACTAATGCAAGCATGTATGCCACTACGCTTCTTTTTGCTTTTTGCATGTTCTTTCCCCTCTCTCTATTTTTCATTTACTGCGCCTTGCAAGTTTCCTCCCCCCTCTCTTTTTTCCACTGATTATAGGAAAATCAAAATCATGAATGCCGAGCGACACCCGAAAACGCGAAATCAGCGTTTTCGGGCGATTTTTCCGCGACAGCATTTGCAGATTAAGGAGTGAGTTTCATATCAGTGGTTCTGTTGCGCGACAGAGATAATAGCATATTTTTTTCACCCAAAATCGTCACTTGTTGAAACTTGCAGGTTTGTTGTTGAAATTAACATTTGGCAAAATATTCTTGAGGGATTGCAAGAAAAAATGATTGAAATTTATTCGGACTCTATGTCACTGTTTTATAGGAAAAAGTATCAAATGTGTTTGCCTATCCCCTCTCCACTAGAATTACACGAAAAAACACCCCGAAGGGTGTTATGTTTTTAGAACTATACAAAGTATTTTAGCGATTTTGGGTCATTCACTACGTCCCTGTTGGTTTCAATGTTTGGTTAAATATTCGGGCTTTGGTTACGGGTTCGGCGGGTTCATTTTCATATTTTTCCTTTAATGCCGCCAATCGCTTGTTGTACTCCTTGAAGTGGAGTTTTTGTTCAACAACCCCACGTCCGTCTAGCACCCCAGGAATATAAGGATATTCTTTTTCTATTCTCTCAAGTTCGACTGTTGACCAGTTAAACAATTCTTGCATTTCGTTATCTGGGATTTTCAATGAATACCAGTCCTTTCATTGTCTTTGATAATTGGCGCATAGTTTCTAGCTGTTCAAGCTCTAAGGGAATTTGTGTCTGCATAGCGTTTTGGCGAACTTCTTGAAATGCGTTACGATACAACTCACGCGCCACACTAGAGTCAATAACTATTCCATCATAACGCATAATATTGTGCTGGTTGCCAAAAATAACATCTTCACGCAAAAGCCCACGTTCAAAAAATAATGCGAAGTCTTGAGGGCTAAAGGAATCTGCCCACTCAACAGGGTGATTATGAACAACTATGCTTCTAAAGAGTTCTTCATGATTTATTATGTTTGGATTAACAACTACGTCATTCCCCCGTAAGCTATAAACCTTCCCAGCAGGGGTGATTACAAGTGCATGTTCAATATCGGCATATGCATATGTTTCTGCGAACTGCTCAATTTCAGCCATTACAGCGGCTTCATCGTTAAAATCAATCTGTCGCACGTCTGTTATTATCGTATATCCGTCCGTATCGCCCACCCCTCCCGAAGACATTATACTTCCGCCTGTTGTTGGTTGCAAGTTTTCTGTGTAAAGTAAAACAGCATAAACCCAAACCAAGCCTGCGACTGTTAAAAAACGGTCACGGGCTTAATAGCATATTTTTTTTGACCAAAATCGCCATTTGTTGAAATTTGCAGGTTTGTTGTTGAAATTAACATTTGGCAAAATATTCTTGAAAGATTGCAAGAAAAAATGATTGAAATTTATTCGGACTCTATGTATGATTGCATCAAGGGAGTGGGTGTTTTGAAGACGGGAAAATCTTCAACTGGTGCGGTTGATATAGTCAAAGAATTTATGTCGGCAAAGAGCGATATAATTTTTAAATTGCTGTTCGGTGACGAACTGAACAAGGATTTGCTAATTACCTTTCTGATGGCAGTACTAGAACTCCCGTTAAGCGAGTTCGCCCATATTGAAATCACAGACCCGCACTCCAAACGAAAATACAAAAAAGATAAATTGGCAATACTTGATATTAAGGTTAAAACCGCAACAGGCAAAATCATCAATATAGAAATTCAAGTGCAAGTCGCACTCGCAACAAGAACAAGAATTGTATTTTACAATGCGCGACTTATGGCAGAGCAGCTAGTCAAAGGTGACGATTACGACAATGTTAAAAAGGTAATAAGTATAATCATAGCAGGCGACACGCTACTGCCCGAACACACACACTACCATGATAAATTTGTTCTTTACAGCCCAGAAACAAAAACACAACTCACAGACATTATAGAGTTTCACACATTGGAATTATCCAAACTCCCCAAAGAATCTGACGGAACGGATTTATGCAATTGGTTGGAATTTATCAACGCCGACAGCGAGGAGGACTTGAAAATGCTTGCAAAAAAAAGCCCCAAAATGAAAGCCCCCGTGAAAAAATTGCTTAAACTAAACCAAGACGAACACGCCCGCGCACTATACGAAGCCCGAGAAAAACAACGCCGCGACCACACAACAATGGTAAACCACGCCCGACGAGAAGGCATAAAAGAAGGCATACTAGAGGGCGAGCAAAAAAAAGCAATTAATACCGCAAAGTATTTGTTAGGAATAAACACGCCCGTTGAACATATTATCGGGGCAACAGGACTTACAAAGAAAGAAATTGAATCACTGTAAAGTAAAACAGCATAAACCCCAAACCAAGCCTGCGGCTGTTAAAAAACGGTCACGGGCTTAATTATGGGCATTTATAGCTATTTCATATATAGAAAGGGTGCAACAATCGTGGAAATAGCAATATGTGACGATGAAAAGCACATTTGTTCCGAACTAGAGGTGATACTGGAAAAAATATTAGACAAGTTGGGCATTAAATACAAAATAGACATTTATTTAAGTGGCGAAATGCTGTGCAACCAAATGGAGGCAAAATACAATTTAATATTCTTGGACGTAAAATTTGTAGAGGGCGAAATAAGCGGTGTGCAAGTGGGCAGATATATTCGCGATAAGCTGGATATGCAATTGACTTCTATTGTGTACATGTCATGGAACGAAGGTTATTCAAAAGACCTGCATAGAGTTCGCCCAATTGATTTTCTAATTAAACCGATAAAATACTCTCAAGTTGAATATGCCGTAACCACGCACTTGAAACTGTTTAAGCTGTGGTCGGACGAGTTTATATACAAAATAAAAAGCGAAAACCGTAAGGTAAGAATGTGTGAAATAGTATATATCGAAAGCGAAAATCGCAAACTAATCTTGCACTTGTCAAACGGCAAAACAGAAGAATTTTATGGCAAGCTAAACGAAGTATTTTCCCAGCAACTTAAAAAAGCGGATTTTATTCATATTCATGCGTCATATGTGGTCAACTACAGTCACATTGTTTCATTCACAAGCACTAAGCTAACCGTTACAACAGGCATAACATTGCCAATAAGCAGATGCAAAAAAGACGAAGTAGAAGAAACCTACTTCGCAATTACTAGAAAGCAAGAGGTGGTATAAATGCTTCCGATGATTATTTTCGTAATGATTTCAATGGCGGCGAGTGTCTTTATTTTTACTATGTACATGAAGGTGTTTTATGAAACAAGAAGAACTTCTAAAACCGCTCTTATTTTGTCGTATGCTCTTTACCTTGTTTTGTCTGGCAGTGTTTTTATTCTCAATATGTTTGGGCATTCTCTGCCGCAAATAACCACTTTTATAATTTATATTGTCTGCATATACATTTTGGGGCTTAACTATGAATCCAGTCATGTAAAAAGATTTTTTGTGTCTGTTTTCATATACGGCTGTATAGACATTGCTGTGTATTTAAGGATTACATTACTTGAACCTATTTTCAACGATAATTTCTTTTGGAATTTTAGCCTCATCCTTTTAACAGGAGCCCCAACGCATTTTTTAATAACCTCCGTGTTGCGGAAATTTAAAAGCCTAAAACATGTTTCACATTTCAACTCTGTATCTTGGTTGGCGTTTTTTATTACGCCCATAGCCACATATACTGTAATAGGCATTACAATGCGAACCGACACAACAATGTTGCAAAAAGTCGCGGTTATTTTACTTTCATTTGCGATAAACATTTATGTTATCTATTTCAAAGACCGCATGGCGACTGCACATAAACGAAATCTTGAAGCAATGCTTTATGAACAAGAAAAGGAATACTACCTTGCCCAATGCCAACTTATGCAAGAATCAGCAGACGCAACAATGGACAGCCGCCACGATATGAAAGCTCATTTAGCAACACTTCAAACATTTATAAGCGGCGGCAAAGCTGATGATGCAACAGAGTATATTAATAATTTGCTGGGCAATATAGGTGAAGTTGCAATGCACAGCCAAACAGGCAATTTAGCACTAGACAGCATTATAAACTACAAGCTGAAAGATATAGACAAGCAAAATGTAAAACTAGATATGAAACTAAAAATCCCGCAAACATTGGCAGTGGACGACTCCGATATTGTTACCATAATCAGCAATTTGCTGGATAACGCACTAGAAGCCGTTGCAAAGCTGGACGAAGGACAAGACAAAACCGTCAAGCTAAATGTAACACTAGATAAGGACACATTACTAATTAGAGCAGAAAATCCTTTTAACGGCGAAATTAAGGAAAACATGGAGTCACTAAAAGGCGGGCAGGAACATGGCAGGGGCTTGAAAAATATCAAACGCTCGGTAGACCGTTATAACGGGTACATGAAAACGGCACATGAGAACAATATTTTTTCAGCAGACATTATGCTGTACGGCGCAGAAAATGCGGCATAACCGCCTTTCGCCGATTACATGCATTGGCAAGCTACACATACATCTCGAAGCCAGATGCAATCTTCTAAAATAAAAACCCTGCGTGTCCAATCTTGGACGTGCAGGGTTTTTTTAGGTTTTGTATTGGGCGAAATCGTGTTTGTGTGGTTATGGTTTGAATCATTGGTACTTTGAAACTGGCTTCGAGACGTATTTACAGCCCCGAACACAGGCCATCGGCGTTAAATTATCGGCGGCCGAAGAAG
>WQVV01000112.1 GCA_009785665.1 Defluviitaleaceae bacterium | reverse complement strand
TTTCCCGCCACTCTGCGTCAGGATTTCACTTGCGTCCTTCTAGGACGCGGTGTGAAACCCTCCTTGATTGGCGAAAAATTGCCGCAAAAATCGTGCCATTCGCGTAGTGGCAACACGCCCTAAACGGTATATTAATCATATCTCGCGACATTCCCTCACCCCAACAATTCCTTTCATGAATGCTGAATTGTTGAAAATGCTTTACATTGGGCAGTACCACGTTCAGCTTTTTCATCAGCGGAATCAATTCATCATTCACAACAGCTAATGAAAGTGGCGCAGGAGGGCTTGTAGAGCTGTATACATAAACACAACCTATTTCATGTATCGTTTCCAAAATTTCAGTGACTTCGTTTTGAGCGGGACACTTCGAGTACAGTGTGTATAATTGATTAAAAGTAGATTCATCAACATATTCCCAATCTTCGTCATACTGCGGAAACTCCAAAACACATGCTGGAAAAAGTTCCACATACTTATCCAACAAGCAATCAACATAGGGCATTTCGTGAATAGTCCACAAATTATCAAATAGAATTTTCCATTCACTTTTCGGATAATTTCGGCTCAGAATAAAATTCTCTAAACAACATATCCCATAGGCAATACGTCCTCGTATTGAAATGTTTTCAAACATATCAAAAATCCTCAACCAATTAAAAATCTACGCTCTCAATGCGCAGTACAAGCGTAGCAACACCGCTTTCCGCAAGCGTGACAAATTCCAAAACCTTTTCCGACCAACCAGAAATTATATTAGTCTTCTCGCCTGTAAATTGTTGTGTGCCGTAACCCTGTAAGTCAATTCCGTGAACCCAACAATCGGGGTTTATATGCTTTCGATAAGCGTTGGAATGCTTATGAAGCGTGGTATTACCACCATACGGGCAGTTGCATTGATTATCCGATAACACAATAACGCGGTCAACACTGATGCGATTATCCCTAAGATATATGAACGGTTTTTGCATATATGTTCCGCCACCACTTACGCGAATGTTCCGCACTTGCGGCAAAATCCCGCCGCGCTTTGAAACAGCCTGCGGGTAAACTTCCGTATCAAAAGTCAAAAATACACTTTCTTCGCATATATGTGCGGCAATTACGCCCAGTAGCAAACCTATTTCGGCGCAAGTCATTTTGCTTCGTTTGCTCACTGGGCTTGTCATTGAGCCAGACACATCTACCACGATTGCTGTTTTGCCTGCAATGCGCGGAATATTTTCAACGGAAATATCAAGCGCGGTTTCCAATGCATCATAAGCCTTGGAAGATGTGCCTTTAACGCCTTTAAGCTCCTTGTATGCAGATAGAAAGCGGAAGGGAAATTGACGGCTTTTGCGTACTCGTTCTGGGTCTGTTAAAGTTTCGTAGACCATATTTATGTTGTCGGGCTTTGCCGCTATGATGTTTCGCAAATTGCGAAGCAACGCCATATAGCCAACTTTCCCCGACCAAATCAATTCTTCCCAAACCCATTTATTGTTACCCTTCGCGGAAAGTTCAACTTCCCAAGTGTAGGTTTTTTGCAATTCTCCCGCAAGCAACCGTTTCCACATGTCCGATTGTTCCGCGTCTTTGGGTGTGGGGTGACAAATGCGCGGAATATCTCGCATTTTCAGTTTGTTTTGCTCGCCCTTGTACTTGGAGAGGGCGTATTCATCAAATTTAACAAATGCGTCATTTATACCTTTTTTCAAGGAGTTGGGAATCGGTTTGCCATAAAAATGCAAATATGCCGAAAGAATTTCCGTCACATCATCAGCGCGTAACGCAATTGCGGGAATTAACCGCCGAACAAACTCTTTACCTTTAGGCTCACGCGCCAAAACAGCTGCCAACACATGCGAAACAGAACGCATATTAAACTCACGCCGCGCAAACACCGCAAGTTTTGCCACAAATTCAGGTTCTAACTTTGCTAATGTGCGCGCCGTTGTCACAATTTCGTGGTCTGTTTTGCCGTAGAATTTTGGCTCTCCAAAAAACGTAGTCAAAACCTGTGACACAAGGCGTTCTTTATCGTCCATGGCATACGCTGCATGTTTTTCTTTATTTACTACTTTTGTTTTCGTATTTTTGTTGAATTTACTCATTTCCGAACACTCCCCTCCCGAAAAATTGAAGCAATAAAAAATTGTGCGAGAATAAATCGCAAACGCCACATTAACTGCTCTACCACCTGAGCTACATCCCCGCAAGTATGGAGATGGTCGGAGTCGAACCGACGACCCGTTCGTCCTAAGCGAAGTAAGCGTTTACTGCACTGCGCACAATTTATGGGCTGAGAATGGATTGCACATTCAGACACGCGTATCGTGTCAACCCGAAAGTATTCTACCATATGGTAAATTAAAACAGAGTGTCATTTTTATTACAGTTGAAAATCAAGTGACACAAGCCGCCTAATAATGATATACTGAAAACGGAGGTGTTGCATTATGACGCAACAATATATTCCGTTGGAGAAGCAATCCAAGCGGAAACAAAAAGAGTATCACGCATTACAGCGCAGGGATTGGGGAATCCTTACCCCAATAACAACAAAATCCGAAAACGGTAAAGCCTACAATCGAAAAAAATCCAAGCAACGGAGGTATGAATACGAACCCTGCTTGGATTTTTTATTGCCTAGGAAACTGTTCACGGCTTCGTGACGTATGCGTGGCTTGCCAATACATGTCATCGGCGAAAAGCGGCTGTGCCGCTTTATTTGCGGCATCAAACATGCAATCCAAATTCTTTTGCCAATTTTGCAAACCTTTCACGTTCATTTTCCATAACTGGCTTGGTAAAATTGTAAAGACTGTGTTGCATTACGTCTGCGTCAATCAAAACTTCATCAAATGCCGAAAAAGTGCTGCTTTTTGAACGTAAGCGTCAAATCAATGCCAACAACTTAAGGATTTTTTCCTCCGTTTATGAATCATGCTTACTCTCGAAAACCCACAAATATACTACATGAAAAAGGTGCTTTGAACGCTATGCAAAGAAAAATTTTCTTAAGTTGTTGGCATTGATTTGACGCTTACGTCCTTTCCACATAAAAAAATAGCCTAATAAGATTTACCATTAGGCTTAAACGTGCATCAAAATAATAATATATTTCTATTTTCATCATAAATACGGATTATGTAATGCGTGGGCGAAGCCCACTACAAGCCTATTTTGTCTCGTTACCTCGCCAAAACAGGCAACCAGCCTCAACCATTTGCTGATGTTATCAGTAATCTCATAAATGCACCAGTCATGTAGATAACAAATTCAATTTCACTTTCGTTTATCTTATCATCATGCTTAACATTGTTATTATTGAATGAAGTATAGCCTTTCAACAGGCTATTGAACATATTCCGTAACTCTGTGGAAACATTTTTATCTTTCAAGAATTTCCCTAATTCCGAAATCTGATTTTCAAGTGAACTTGCATTGCTTAGATACTGCTTTACAAATAACTCTAAAGAGAGTCTGCAATCATCTAAAACATGACGGGTTCTGTCACCCTTTAAGAACAAGCGTAACGCATCATCATATTTTTCTTTAGCTTTTGGATAATTGCTCAACCAGTTTAGCACATCAATCACTAATTTAATATCAAGCAATTCTGCATTGGCAGGGTAAAACCTGTAGCCATCGGGAGTATCACATAAAATTGCATTAACTCCAGAAAGCTCAACCGCCTCTGCCAACTCAACAGCAAAGTTCTTTCTTGCATGTTCGGCATCATCATAACAATCAATGTTGGCATATATCTCCATGGTCATTAACCAACGATACATAAGAGTGTCGCTAGTTAAATCAGGAAATTTACTGAGGAGTTTAAAAATACGTGTTTTCTCAAACACTCTATCTTTTCCAAAACAATCAAAAACCGCGTATAAGTGTCTGCTTTGCGCGGTTTTAATAATTTTATGACTTAGTTTGGGTCGTACATGTCTTCGTCGTTTGCCCTTATTGAAGGGTGCGGGGTGTAAGGTTTTGTGTGTTGGGCGTTGTCATGATTATTTTGGATGTGGCTTGAGCCTTTGCTTCGGCTGGGGCTTGAGTTAGGGCCTAGGGATAACGGCGGATGTTGTGGCATTTGCGGTTTTGGTTGTCTTGGTTGTGGTGGTTGTGGTTGTGGAGGGGGCGGCGGCGATTGATAATGATTTATTATGGGCTGTTGTTGTGTTATTGATGGTGGCGGCTGAACAGGAGGAAGTGGCGTATGCACTGGCGGGGCATAGCTAGACTGCGCATAACTTACATCTGCGTTAATTTCTTCGTGGCGAAGTGCTGGTAATGGTGTTGGCTGAGGATTTAGGTCTACTTCCTTCAAACGGTTTACCATTTTGTCTACATCGTCTATGCGGGCGTATAGGTCTGTTATGTCGTTAGAGTCTAGGTCTGTTAAGTATTGGCGAATCATTCCGCTGTATACATCTTGGAAGGCTTGTATTCGCATACGCTGGCGGTCTAGTTCTACGCTGACCTTGTCCAGTTCCTTGGAAATTTGCGTTTTGTACTCGTCGGCTTGAGCTTTTGCATTTTTAATCATATTGTCGGCGGCCATCTGCGCGCTTATGATTGCGTTTTTGATTGCATTGTCCTTTTCCTTGTAGCTTTTTATTACTTGCTCCAAAGTGGCAATGTATCTGTCAACTTCTTCTGGGTCATAGCCGCGTTTCACATAGGTAAATTGTTCCAAGGCGGATACTCCTTCCTAGGGGTGGGAAAATTTGCTTTAAATGATAACACATATAAATTAGTCGCGCAAGCGTACCGCATTAGCCGCACTGCGCCGATAAGTTTCGTCCATTTTCGCATAATGTTTTCTTGTGGTGTTTACGTCGGAGTGACCAAGCACGTTGGCTACTAAATAAATGTCATGCGTTTCGGCGTAAAGTTGCGTTCCAAACGTGCTGCGCAATTTATGCGGCGAAATATTTTTTAATTGCGTGATTAACGACGTATATTTTTTCACCATTTTTTGAATGGCGCGGTCTGTGATGCGACGGTTTTGTAATGATAGGAACAATGCGTTTTCATGCCCTGCTCGCGGAATTACTTCCTCGCGTTGGTTTAGATAAGCATTTAAGGCGGCATCTACTTCGTTTCCGAAGTATAACACAACTTCGTCACCACCTTTGCGGATTATTCTGATTGCTCCCGTTTTGAAGTCAACGTCGTTTTTATCTAGCCCTACACATTCCGAAACTCTCAAACCCGTTCCCAGCAGTAGAGTGATTATTGCCGCGTCGCGAACCTTTGTACGCTCGTGGAATTTTTTTTGTCGCGGATTCAGATTTTCGCCGCTGTCTACTTCGTCCAAAAGTTTTACAATTTCGTCAACTTCTAAGGTGGTGATTACTTTTGTGTTGGTTTTTGGGAACGCTACAAGCTCTGCTGGGTTGGCGGGTATGTATTTCCGCATGTATAAATACTTGAACATACGACGCACCGACGCAAGCTTGCGAGATTTCCCAACTGCCGCATTTTGCTTGGAAGAGTTGGGATTTTTCGCAGAAACATAATAGGTAAGATGCTCCATAAAAGCCTCAATAGTTTCGGAATCTACGCGGTGAATGTCTTCGATTTTCATATCCACAATGGGCATTCCGTCGAACACTTCTTCCGATATAAAGTTGAAAAAAATTCGTAAGTCATAAGCATACGCCAACCGTGTATGTGATGTTGTCCTGTCGTTTAACGACCGAAAATAACCCGCCACAAACTGCGGAAGTGTTTTTAATAACTCCCGCAGTTTAAGCGTGTTTTTCGCATTCATTTGAGAATGATAATCCATTAGTTCCAGAGGGGGATTGGGTCGAATCCCATATCTTCAAGCAAGTATAGTACTATACCGCCACCGCCGCCAATAATATGCCCCAAGCCTATCGTCACAAAGAAAGTTGTCGGCTCTTCTGTTTCCTGCAAAAGACGCGCTATTTCGTCTGCGAAGATATGACAACGCACATATAACAAGTTGTGAAAGAAAAGTTCGTGATATGGGTTATCGTCACCCAACGCCGCCATATCTATAAATAACCTGCGAATACCATCTATGTCTTGGCTTTCATATGCATCTGCCATTCCTACGTCTCTGGCGGTCTGGAGCATTTGTTCAAAGGTTGGGAAATTTACAAGAGCATACCCTTGAATTTCCAGCGGTATGTCGTGGACAATTGTAAGCTCTCCCAATATGCTGTTAAGACCGATTATAGGCTTCTCTGCGGCTTCTGCAAAGTTTACAACATATTCGTCAACTGAAAGAGATAAATCCGCGCCTAAAAGATTAACCATTACAAAATCCAAAGTTACCATTAGCGTGATAGGCGAAATATTTTTGACAGCTTCGTAAGTTAAACCCAAATGCGCAAAAGTTTGAAAATTTGTATAAAAATTTTCAAAAACATCTTCGGGCAGAATATCTTCCAGCGTTAGCTCGTCGGGAAGCATTTGTAATGCCAGTATTTGCTCAATAACTTCGGGGGAAGGTTCTTCGCGCAACATTTCTACCATATCTATCTCGAAGGCGAATACATCGGCGCGTGCCATTGCGTCTTCCACGGCTGAGTGCAACGGAAACCAATGCTCAAATCCCGCGTGCATTGAGCCGAATAAATACGCTACATTATCGCCATACTCAATGCGCGTAAGTTTTCCGTGAATGCCTATGCCTTCGGGAATAACGGCGCAACAATCATCATTCGTTTCTTCCTTTTCTTCTTCAACCGCACCAATTTCTAGCAAGTTCATAAGAAAATCCACGGGAACATAAACTCTGCCGTTGTCGTTAAATCCGCCTGATGCTCCAACGCTTACTACGTGAACAATTTGCGTAGGTTGGTTTTCTATTAAAATTACGGCTTGGTTTTCGACATCCAAATCAACAATTTGCAAGGTTTGGTTTTTTGTCAAAATTACGGTTTGGTTTTCGCCGTCCCATTCCACGCTCCAGCCGTAAAAATTTGCTGTCTGTCTAATTGGAAAATAATCTACGCCATTTTCTGTTCGGATTTCTGGTTGTGTTGGTAGCGGTGATATACTCGCATAAACAACTATGGAATTTACCAGTATTAAAACTGCAACAAGCATTGCAAAAATCGCTTTTGTCTTTTTCATTTTTCAACTCCTAAGATTTTTTCATAACAATTATAGTACAAAACAAAAAAAAGTGATATACTTGCAACGAGACTTTTTTTAGAGGTGAGGATTTTGCCGCTTAATATTGATGTAAAGCCCTATGTTTTAACCAAAACGATAGGTGGAGATAACTACCTAACCAACTATGCCGCATCTGGCGCAGATGGAGAAGAATTTGTAATAACCGAGTTTTTCCCGTCCTACATGTCCAAACGTGCAGACGACGGTACGCTTGAAGTTTCCGAGCGTTTCACACGGGAATTTACTGATGACCTTGAAATGTTTGTAAAACGTGCGCAGGGTTTTCAAGAAATTCGCGACGCGTCTTTGCATCCCGTTGTGGAAATTTTTGAACGCAACCATACCGCATATATTGTAAGGCGTGCATGTAGCCTTACAACCGTTGACCAGTACATGGGAAGCCAATCAATGGACTATGACGAGGCTTACGCGTTTATTCGCCCATTGCTTTTAAGTATGGCGCAGGCCGCCGAAAAAGGCGTGATGTTCACCATCAACAATGGTGATTTCCGCGTAAATGCTTTTAAGCAATTGGTGCTTGCCGCGCCCCTTTCTTGGGAAACAGATTTTCACGCGCCACTCACTCATATGGTGAAGCTGTATTATAGGCTTGTTACGGGTAGCGAAGCTTCTCACGGCGCGCCGCCTTTCAGTGCGTTTGGGCTTGAAGTTCCGCCGCGTATTGAATCTCTTGTTATGGAAATTTTAGGCGGAGACGTTCTTTTTGGTTCGCTTGACGATTTTTACAAAAGGTTTAAATCGCTAATCGACGGCGGCAACGTAGAAGTTGACCCCAATGAAGGTAAGACTACTCTTGCTATCATGAAGGTGATGGCGGCTTCGTTATTTGTGTTGTTGGCACTTGGTTTGTGTTTCCTCGCCTTCGGTGCGGTGAACGCATACAGGACAGGGACTTTCTGGGCGAACCCAGAAATTTTCGCAAGTGCGGAAGCTCCGTCCCCTCCAATCTACGACCTTTCTGCCGTAACCCTCACACACCCACGCAACCCAGCTGATGCCCTTAGCGGAAGTTTTGGCACATACGAAGGCTTCCTTTTCTTCCGTGGCGAACAAGGCATGAAAAGCCGTCTCTTTGGTGATGTAGTGTTTATTCCAGGAGCAATGGGCGTACTAGCCCTATCAGACGATAGATTAATCCTTCCAGACGTTGTGCCTTCCTTTATTGTGGGTCACGACAGACGCATTTACTTCGTAGATTCCGCTTCCGACGGCGCAATCTATCGCTCTACCACCATAGGCGAAAACCTAACCCGCATCACCGACCACGCCGCATTAAACTTGACCGTGCTAGGCGATTATCTCTACTACACAAGAATTGACCACAATCATAATTTGTATCGCATTAATTTGCGTACTAATGCTTACGAACGTGTTCTTCCTAGTCCTGTTTTTGCTACTGCTTCGTCAGATTCACATTTGTTTTATCTGACACAGGAAAGTGGCAGAGACACATTATCCCTATACGCATGGTATCCTAGTTATCCAGAACCCGCAGGTACGTTAAGACAACTATCCACAAACGTAGGAAGCACTACTCTGCGCATTTTTAACAATCAGATTTTCTTCATAGACACCAACGGGCAAGTACGTAGTATGTCCTTTGATGGTGCGCAGATTGCCACCTTTGAACCCGAAAATGTTAGAACTTTCGACATCTTCTTCCAGTGGCTGGTTTTCACAGAAGAAGGCAGACATGTACCACGCGCATACAACATGGACAATGGCAGATTACTAACCCTTTCCACCACAGAATGGGTAAGTTATATCTGGACTTACGATGAACAAATTTATGCACTAGACCACAGAAACCCAAACCTAATCCACCACTTAGAAATAAGTTGGTAGGCGGCACAGCCGCTTTTCGCCGATGACATGCATTAGCGAGCCAAGTATACGTCTCGAAGCCAGATACTTTACAAAAAAAATTGGTAACAGCTTCAAACTTTTTTGCGTATAGTGCCGTATGTATTGGAAAGACTAAGCGGCACAGCCGTCACGCCCAAGTAGGCGAAAAAACAGGAGGTAATATAATGTCCAATCAAAATGAAAGAATGCGCGTGCTAGACTTACTAGAAGCTGGAAAAATCACAGCAGAAGAAGCGTCGCAACTACTTAGCGTCCTATCAGGCCCGCGCCTAATGACACGCGAAACACGCGAAAACATGGAAGAAAGATGGCAACAATTTGCAAAAGACTGCAACAAGTTTGCAAAAGATGTAGGTTGTAAAATGCAAGAACTATACAAACACGCAGAACCAAAAATCAAAAAAGCAAGCCGCACCGCACTAGAAAAAACCGCCGACGCACTAGACAATCTATCTTGCACAATTCAAGAATCCCTAGCAAAACACACCGACGATGACTGCTGTGATGATTCCTGCGAAGATTCCTGCAACCACGACGACAACACCCCACGCGAAAATTAAGCGAGCGAGCGGGCGGGCGGCAAAGCCGCATTTCGCCGATTTCATGCACTTCAAAGCTTACATGCACGTCACGAAGCCATGAACAATTTTCTAGCCTATAAAAAAAAATGAACTGCCCCGAAAAGTTGGACAAAAAACATTAAGAAGTAAGAAGCAAGGATTTAGTTCTGAAACCAACAGGACTAAGTCCTTTTAATTTTGCTTTGATGCGAAAGTGATTGTAATAATAAATATAATCATGAAGTTCGTTGATAAAATGATTAATATCATGAAATTTTTGCAAATAAAGAAGTTCCGATTTGAGAAGCCCAAAAAAGTTTTCCATG
>WQVV01000111.1 GCA_009785665.1 Defluviitaleaceae bacterium | reverse complement strand
CTTGCTCGCGCCTATTCCTAGCCGCTGCTCGTTCCTTCGCAGTTTTCCTTTTCTTCTTATTGCTCATACTTACGCCCCTTCGACCTTTAAAGTCAAAAGATTTAAGACCTTGGGGACGCTGTCCCCAATACCCCTGCAAGGGGACGCAGTCCCCTTGACCCCGCTTTTTTGCGGCTTTTTAGCTTCATTATATTTCTAATCAAGTAAAGGCGCAAATGAAAAAGTTTTTTGGAAAGGGGGTTTGGGGGAAAACCTTTTCTTCAGAAAAGGTTCTCCCCCAAGGTCTTATCTTTTATCAACTATGCAAAAATGCAAAAGTTATGTTATAATGTCAAAAAATTAAAGAGAGGGCGATTTTAGTAATGAAGAAGGTAATGCTTGCCATGGTGGTTTTGACTGCTGTGGTTGTTTTTTCGGCATGTAGTCGGCTTATGAGTATCTTGGAGGAAGACCAGCTGGTAACTGGCCCCGTGGCAGTGGTTGATATTATACCTGCTGAACCTCCTCACCCCGTTGTTACGCCACAGCCGCCGTTGTCTAATGTTGTACTTACCCCAGCACAAATTTTTGACAAGAACAAGAATGCGGTTATACAAATAGTGGCGTTTTGCGAAGATGACTGGACATACTTTGGCAGTGGGTTCATCATTGATGCGAATGGAACAGCCGTGACCAATCACCACGTAATGGCTAACATGGTAGAGGCTTGGGCGGTTTTGTACGATGGCAGAGAGATTGAAATTTCTGGGTTTTTCTCATATGACATTGGGAACGACTTGGCAATTATTCAGGTTGGCACGGGTGCGGAAAGCTTCCAATATGTAACAATGGGTGATGCTTATGCAATGAGTGTTGGCGAACCTGTGTTTGCGGTAGGCGGCCCAGAGGGCGACCCACTAACATTCACAGACGGAATGATTTCGCGGTTTGCAAATGAGCCAGTAAGTTTTGGCATTTACACGATAGAAGGAATGCTTCAAAGCACCGCGGCGATATATGGCGGAAACAGCGGCGGGCCATTACTTAACGACAGAGGGCATGTAATTGGCATCAACTCCGCTGGGCGACCAGACAGACCTAGCGTGCAATGGGCAGTTCCCATCAACCGTGTAGATGTTCCCACCGCCGCAAGCGCGAGAAGCCCGCTACCAATAGGCGGCAGGCGTGCAACGCAAGAGCGACCAGCCCAGCAAGCTACACACCTAGCGCGTTTCAATTTTATCCCCGACCTTGCATTTACAAGCCACAATGCAACTTTACTTATGAGCGGAACGCCTGTGGATTTGGGCGAAACTTCGGGATTGTTCTACGAACTTTACGATTACTTAGTAATCTACCACATTCCCGAACGGCACTGGGTTCCCGACACAGATAGATTCGACATTGTATTGCGGGAACACGGTTTTGTTATGCAAAACGTAGTACCTTTCGGCACGGAAATATGGGTGTATTTCTTCCACCCAACCCGCAATATTAGTCTGTCATATGTATACTTTTTAGACTTCGACACCTTGCTGGTTGGCATTGTAGACGGAAATGTTTACTGGGAATTTTATCATGCAGGCCCAAGCATCCCTGACAATCTTGAACTAGACTCATCACTTATAGGCGTATGGGAATTTATTTACACCACCAGCGAAACCTACATCGTTTGGTCAGAAGCAGGCGAGTACATTTTCTACGCTTTTGATGCAGACGGCACGGGGCAATTTGCAACCTTCAACGCAGCAGGAGATATAATTCGCGAGTTCGATTTCAACTGGGGTACGCACAATTTCGAGCTTGTAATAACCTACACCGACATAGATTTAGTTCTAGTATACCCCTACGAATACGACACACAATACGGTCTGCTTTTCCTAGGATATGAAAACGACGGACACGTACTCGCATACTTCCCACTCCCATAGGCAAGCGACACAGCCGCATTTCGCCGATGACATGCACAAGCAAGCTAACGCATACGTCACGAAGCCGTGAACAGTTTCCTAGCCTACAAAAAAAAGGCGATTGCTTTAGCGCAGTCGCCTTTTTTTAAGGTCAAGAGATTTTAAGACCTTGGGACGCTGTCCCAAACCCTGCAAGGGGCGCGCCCCTTGACCTGCTTTTTTTTATTTTGTATTGAGTGGAATCGCTGTAGCCGTTTTGGGGGTTTTAGGGGTTTTTTGGGTTTTTTGGGTTGTTTTTTTTGGTAGTAGGTAGTGATTTTGTAGGAATATAACTCTGCATGTTGTGCAATTTCCGTTGCGTAGTTCTACATCATTGTGGGTGCATTTTTCGTTGTCGTAGTAGATACAGTATTTGTAGTCGCATTTCATTTTGTGCGCGCTCCTTTTTTTATTGCCTTGGAAACTGTTTGGCGAAATATGGCTTCGAGATGTATATGTTATCTTGCCAATGCAGGTCGTCGGCGAAATGCGGCTTTGCCGCTTTTTTATGTTGGAGCTGGTTGGGTATTAAAAAGAGCGTGAAGGAGACGACGGCTAAATAAAAGCCGTCAACAACCTTACACGCTCGTAATTGTAAATAGCACAAAAAACGCCTTCACGACACTATACGGAAGTGCGAAAACATTAACATCCTCTGTCGCTCAAGTCTGGGTAAAAGCCCGCTGACTTTGTTCGTCGTGAGTAAATGTTTTTTGCATTTCGTATAGCTTGCATATATAACGCACCCTTCAAACCTAACACGTACTTGAAGAAAGGGCTAAAATTTTGTATACTGCAAAGGTGTCGCAAAGGGCAGGGTTTCCCCCGCAGGTGTATAGGTGATGGTGATGTATCTCCTATCACTTCCTGTGTTCGTGCGCTAACACGTTCACAGGTTTTGCGTCCGTTTCCGTTCTATCTCCCTTACATAAATTTTTATTTCCAACCAGCTCACGAAAATATTACCACATCTTACAAATATGTACAAGTATTGTTGTAAGCGTTAAATAAAGCCACGTCTAGGCGAAAGTGGCTTGCTTGGATTGCGCCAACATGATATAGTTTGCGACAAAACAAATAGAAAGTGGAGGTGCGATAAAGTGAAAAATGGAAAAATCAAGGAGAGGTTCAAGGGCGCATTAGTTGGCATAATTCTTACATTTGTAGTTACTACCAGTTTGCCCGTTTTTGCGAGAGTTGCACAAGAAACGATTACAGTAAATTTTAACAATATTAGAATTGCCGTAAACGGACAACATGTGCAAACCGAATTTGAGCCATTTGTTTTTCAAGGTCGGACATATTTACCTGTGCGAGATGTTGCAAATGCAATGGGGTTTGATGTTACATGGGAAGATGCAACAAATACTGTGCATTTAACCGAGCGTAACAATCTTAATGTTGTGCCAGATTACCCAGCGCATCAGCCAGCACAACCTCCACAAGAAACACCCCCTTCGCCACAACCAACCCCAAATCACTCTGCTAGTGGCCGCAACAACAGGCCATCGAATCCCGCCATTTCTTTAGAAAGAGCAATTGAAATTGCTTATGAAGATTTAGCCAGACGTGGAATTACCGCCACGTACCGTTCTAATTCTGGAATGGATTGGGAGCGAGGACAGTGGGTATGGGAATTATTGTTTAGAACACAAGGGGAAAGGATGCCCTTTATTGAGTTCTACATCAATGTAGATAACGGTAATATCGTAAAGTTTGAATGGGACGATTAGAAATAGCTACCAACAATAAAATCCGTCATGTGTGTTTTGTAAACCGCATGGCGGCTTTTTAGTTGTCAATCGCTTCATCTTAAATTCCAAATGCTATACTTGACGATTTACCGCAAAATGTGTATATTCACTCAAATAGTACAAAGGTGCAAAAAAACAAGCAGGGACGTGAATTATGATACAAGTTGCGATTTTGGGTTATGGAGTTGTTGGTTCGGGTGTGGCGGAGGTTTTGCGACTGAATCAAGGGCAAATTGTCAAAAAGATTGGGCAAGGTGTAGAGGTTAAGTATGTTTTGGATTTGCGCGATTTTCCAGACGACCCACTGGAATCGTGTATGATTAAGGATTTTGGAGTTATTGAAAAGGACAAAGATGTAACAATCGTAGTAGAGGCCATTGGTGGCGAAACAATTGCCTATGACTTTGCAAAACGTGCGTTGTTGAGTGGAAAGAGTGTATGTACGCCGAATAAGGCATTGATTGCTAGGCACGGCGCGGAGCTTCTCGCCATTGCCAAGGAGAAGGGCGTAAATCTTTTATTTGAAGCTAGTGTTGGCGGAGGTATTCCGTTAATTCGCCCGTTTAACGACGCTTTGCTAACTGATGAAGTCGAAACTGTAACGGGGATTCTTAACGGGACATCAAATTATATTTTAACGCAAATGAGCATGAATGGGACAAGCTATGCCGAAGCGTTAAAAGACGCACAAAATCTAGGCTACGCAGAGCAAGACCCAACCGCCGACGTAGGCAGTTTTGACGCGTGCCGCAAACTTGCGATTCTATTATCATTGGCAACGGGCAAGCAAGTAGATTATGAAGATATTCAAACCGAAGGCATAGAAAAAATAAGCACAGAAGATTTCGTGTTTGCAAAGGAACTTGGATTCACCTTGAAGCAAGTGGTTGATGGACGTGTTTGCGAAAATGGTGTAGAAGCTTTGGCCGCGCCTTTCCTTGTGCCGCTGGGGCATCCGCTTTCCACTATTAACGACGTTTTCAACGGCGTTTGGGTGCATGGAAAAACTACGGGCAATGTGATGTTCTACGGAAGTGGCGCGGGCAAACTACCCACGGCAAGCGCGGTTGTAAGCAATATTGTTGATGCAGCATATGGTCAGCATATTTCGCATGTGTGGTCGGCTGATAAGGCGAAAATTCTTCCTGCGGAAAATTACATTAAGCGAAAGGTAATTCGTATTTCTTGCGAAAACCCAAGCGCGATTGCTAATGTCTTAAACGTGAATGTTCTAACGCATGACGCATATCCAAACTATGCGGCATGGCTAACACAGCCCGAATCCGAAGCGGAAACAGCAATTGCATTGGACAGGCTAAAGTCCATTGAAGGCTTTAAGGCCGTGGAACGCGTGCTTCGCGTTTACGATTCGGAATAAAATTTGTGGGCGTATTTCGCGCTTTCGTAGCCGTTTCGGAATATTAGCTCGAAATCTTTTTCTGATGGTGCGTTTAAAGTTGTTGGATAGTGTTTCACGCGCTCGCGTTCTTCTTTTGTTAGGGTGAAGCAGGCTTTTGCTAGGTCGCGGGCTTTTGATTTTAATACGCTAAATGTATCGGCTATATCCTCTGGGGTATAGCCGATTTTTAGATATAATCCCTTGTGCCTAAAAATTATGGTGGAAAAAAAATCGCGGGTACGCAGGGAATCTATTTGGTCTGTTGCAATGTCCAAAAGCCGACGTAGGTTTTGCGAAGGTCGCCCACGCTCTTGATGCCCTATGGTTGCCGACGCATTGCTTACTATTATGAAATCTATTTCCTCGTCTAGCCCACCGCCTACTTTGTGTAGCGCGTCTAGCCCTAAGTTATCGTATACGCCGCCGTCCCATAGGGTGTATTGGCTGGATATTTTTGCGTCTTCACTTTGGGGTATACGACCTTTTTTATCCTTGGTGAAACGTAGCCCTTCGGTTTGTAGCACATAGGGGCCGATTAACACAGGAAACGCCGACGATGCAGCAATCATATGCGACGTAGGTAGATGCGGCTGTTGTACATATCCTATTTCTTGGTCGCCCATGTAGTCTCTGCGAAAGCGGAAGCGATTGCCCGTCTCAAACGTAGTGCAGTTGATTTCCCAAAATGGCGTGGGAGGTAGGTCTTGTAAGTTACCCCTTATCCCCCATTTGTTTTCCAGCATTTTTGCTATAATTTCTACGCGGTGTCGCCATTTTGTTGGGGTGAAAGGTAATCGGAGCAATGCCGCTGTTTGGATATTTTTTTCAAGGATTAACTTCTTCACTTGCGGTTGGATTGCTAAAAATTCCTCCGTAGTGGGCCATGTATTGCCACTTACCGCGAAAATCAATCCCATACACATACTAGCTCCCGACACCGAAGAAATACTCGCGATTTTTGAAAACAATCCCGTTTCCGCCATGTATTGCAAAACTCCAAGATGATAAATTGCCGCACGAATCCCCCCGCCCGAAAGCGCAAGCCCTATACGTGTTGTTGATAGCCTTGTCATAACAAAACCCCCTTTGCCATAGCATTTTCAGTTTGACTTAACACTTTGCGAGCCGAAAATCGCGAACGCTTCTACGCGTTTTCGGCGAAGCAAAGTGTTTATGTCAAACGGGAATGCTATATATTATTCGGCTTGGGGGTTTTGGTTGCTGTTACGCTATTACGCACCAACGCAATGCGTTTTCCAATAATTTTTGAAATTCGGGATTTTGCCATACACCGTGGTCGTGACCTTGGGTTAGTACGCAGATACGTCCTTTTTTTTGAGTGCGGGTGTATGCGCAAAATTCTATGTGGGCTGGCGCGTTGTGATATGGTTCGGAGTCATATTTTTCGGGGTCGCCTTGGGCTTCGGCGTAGGAAGTCGCTAGGATTTCTATATCGTCGGCTAGAATTTCCAAGTGGTAGTGTTCGTCTATTACAGAGAAAGTTCCTACGCCTTCTGTTATTGGGTGAGGCTTTAACATTGTTGAAGTAACGGTGCAATTATTTGGATGCCAAGTAAATTTACAGCCAATCATTTTATCTAACAAACTTGTGTCATTTTCTTCGCCAGAAACAATTCCGCTGTGTACTGCCAAAAAACCGCCGCCATTTTCTACATATTTCACAAAGGCTTCCTGTATTTCCGTTGTTTTCCAGCTTGCGTCGTTTGCTTGCGAAATATGGTCGCATTTGCTCATTACAATCGCGTTGTAATTTTTTAGCACTGATGCGTCAAAGCCCGTTGCGTCGCTGATTACGTCAATTTTGAAGCCTTTTGTTTCTAGCAATTTCATTCCATTTATTGGGGCTTCGGCGGGGTGATAGTGGTCGCCGCAAAATAATAATACGCGCATCTTTTTACCTCCAATGATTAAAGTGATTGACAACATTATCCTGCATATTATACTCTACAATTGGACGAAACAATAGCAAATTACAAGGAGTGATTTTCATGGGAATACCAACCCCTCATATCAACGCAAAAGAAAGCGATTTTGCCAAAACCGTTTTGATGCCTGGCGACCCTTTGCGCGCAAAATTTATAGCAGAAAATTTTTTGGAGATGCCAAAAAAAGTGAATGAAGTTCGCGGAATGCTTGGGTACACAGGCACATACAACGGTCACCCCATATCCGTGATGGGAAGCGGAATGGGCTGCCCATCTATGGGAATTTATTCCTACGAGCTTTTTAATTTTTACAAAGTTGACAATATCATTCGTGTGGGTTCGGCGGGGTCAATTAATATGGACTTGGAACTTGGCGACGTTGTAATGGGAGTGGGCGCGTGTACAGAATCCAATTATGCCGATGCATTTGCCCGTTGCCCTGGGGTTTTCGCGCCAACAGGCTCATTCGATTTGATGGTGAAAGCGCAAAAAGCGGCAGAAATGCTGGGCGTAAAACTTCACGCAGGAAATCTATTAACAAGCGATGTTTTCTACAATGATGATAATGTAGGTCTAAACGCATGGTTACGCATGGGCGTGCTTGCAGTGGAAATGGAAGCCGCCGCGTTATACACCAACGCCGCACGGGCAGGGAAAAACGCGCTATGTATCTGCACAATATCCGACAAAGTGTTTTCCAGAAACGAAAAAATGACTGCAAAACAGCGTGAAACATCGTTCACAAATATGATAAACATGGCATTATCAATGTTATAAGGCGGCAAAATGACAAAAATTAACTATCTGCGCAAGTGTTTTACCGAAAACTATAATCAGCAAGACCTCGAATCCGCCGCAAAAATAGGCGAGATTCTGTTACGCGAGCATTGGCATAACTGCAATACGCAAACAAAAGGTTATGCCAATGACTTGTTTAATTTAGCGTGCGTTTACGACGAAACAGGCAATCTGGAACGCGCCGCAGAATTGTATTCGGATTCTGCGCGGCAAATAGCTATGTTGGAGGGCGAAGGTTTATCTTTCGCAGAGAGAGTCAACAGCCTTGCAACGGTTTTAGCGCGACTTGGAATAACCGAGCCTGCGTTTTTTATGATGGGAAGTGCGACGGCAATTCGCCGCCGCGAACTTGGCGCGCAAAGCCCAATTTATGCCGACAGCCTTTACAATTTGGCAAACATAGCTTCTGATGTAGGCAAAAGGAAAGAGTCCCTACGCTATCACTTAGCCCTAGAAATCCGCGAAAACGAAGGTCACACAGACGATATAATCAACAGCCTGCACAGCATAGCCTTCTTGCATGAAGCCGCGTCGGAGTACGAGAAGGCTATTCACTATGCGGAAACGGCAATGCGCTATTCCATTGGCGACGATGAAACTTATGCACGTTCGTGCAATTACTTAGCAGGGCTTTACGAAGTCAACAAGAGTTACAAAGCCGCCCTTCCCCTCTACGAACAAGTTTTGGAAATTACAGTAACCGAGGCAGGTCGCGAACATAGCGCGTATCTAAACGTATCGTTACGCCGCGCAAACCTGCTGGCTCTAATGGAACGCGAATACGAAGCACTTTCCGCCTACGAAGAAGTTCGCGATACTTTCGCAAGAATATCTGGTACGCAACATATTTTTTACACAAATTGCCTTCGCGGAATGGCAATGCTTCACAAAAACCTAGGCAACGCCGCCCTAGCAGAATCCCTAATCATGGAGGCCATGAAAATAAGGCGTACAATGTGCGAAGACATCATGCTGGATATTACATTCCTAATCCGCCTGCATCTTCAAGCGAAGAACCCCGAAAAGGCCCTAGAAGCTCTAATCTACGCCCTAATGTGTTCGGGTTCAAATTCCCAAGAATACAAGGACATGCTTTCCATGCTAGTAGAAATGTTTCAATCAACCGACCTACCAGTAACAAGCGAATTTATAACCGCAATGGAAGTACTCAACGACCGCGAAAAAATCCGCCCCATTCTAAACAAGTGGACGGCATGGGAGAATGAATAATATGCGATACGCTTCTTTTATGCACAATGGAAAAGAATATGCTGGAGTATCATGTTTCCGCGGGTACTACCCCTTCAAAAGCCTTCTAGGCGAAGACGCGCCAGAAACAATGCTGGATTTTATCCGCCATTACGAAAACAATGACATTCCCGACCTTGAATCAATTTTTAGGCAAAAGGATAACAAACCCATTCTTGCAGGGGAAATTACTTTGCGTGCGCCAATTCCATATCCGTTTAGACATATAATCTGTCTAGGCAAAAACTACGCAGACCACGCAAAGGAAGTATCGGAAACAATTCAGCACACCCAAAACGCCGATTTTATTCCGCAAGCCCCAATCTATTTCACAAAAACCGCAC
The DNA here is from genome assembly GCA_009785665.1 of Defluviitaleaceae bacterium. Taxonomy (GTDB): domain Bacteria; phylum Bacillota; class Clostridia; order Lachnospirales; family WQUN01; genus WQVC01. Next base: position 502 of record WQVV01000111.1, on the reverse strand, counting down.
ACCCAGCAATAGGAGATTGCGAAAAAATCCCTCTGCACTCTCATCTAACATCAAAAGTTGACTACGAAGCCGAGCTGGCCGTTATTATAGGAAAAACCGCAAGCCGCATTTCCCCCGAAGATGCAGAGGGCGTAATCTTCGGCTACACAATCCTAAACGACCTAACCGCAAGAGATATACAATCAAAACACGCACAGTGGTTTTTTGGCAAAAGCCTTGACGGTTTTTGCCCCATGGGGCCGCACATAGTTTCACGCGACGAAATCCCATTCCCAGTAGCCCTAAAAATAAAATGCCGCGTCAACGGCGAGACACGGCAAGATTCAAACACGTCCAATTTAATTTTCGGCATTCCCCAAATAATATCCGAGCTTTCGCAGGGCATAACCCTGCACGCAGGGGACATCATAGCCACAGGCACTCCCGCAGGGATAGGTCACGCTATGCAACCTCCGCAATACCTAAAAAGCGGCGACAAAGTAGAATGCGAAATTGAAAAAAT
>WQVV01000110.1 GCA_009785665.1 Defluviitaleaceae bacterium | reverse complement strand
TATGAATGTAGCGGCGGCAGTGTACGGCTCGCCTAGCATTGGCACAGGTTCAATCGACCCTATATGGGAAACTGCGCCGCATATTCTCACTGAGCGGTGGAAAATATTCGGCGGTGCTACACCAGCTTACAAAAATTGAAGTTGAAGTCAAGATGAACAACAACCTCGCCTTCCGTTCCATCTAAGCTGACCTTGAACCTGTTAAAATCAATACACTCCCACGATTCTCTCCAAAAACCTAACGGATGCTCACCCGAAGTCTCGTGCTATGGTCAACTTGTAGTGCCTTGTGCCGCATTGATGCGCTGTGATTCTATATCCTTCGCGCTGATGCTTATATACAATGATGGGCTTTGGCTAGGAATGCTATCAAATTCAATTTCTCGTACAATCTTGAAAACGTATCTCACGCGCGAAAAATCATTACCGCCACCGCTCCAAGTTACATCGACATATACTAAATATGTCCCGCTATTGAGCGGAAGTGTAATGGCTACAACCCCGTCAACAAAATTTTCGGCAGGTATAGTTTTCTTCAAGGAAATGCACCTCCAAAGTTTTCATGTGCCTACCTTACAGAACGACAAAAAGTAAAAAAGTTCCTCTTCCTAATTAAACAGAGCAATGATGGATATAAACGAATCTTTTCCTTTATGTTTCTGGATGATGCTTGCTGTACTCATCAACAACATAGAGTTCTTTATACCCTATTTTGCGATATATTCCACAGGAAATGGGGTTATCGGCATCGGCTAGAAGTACGCTAAATCGCTTACCGTGCTCAGATAAAATTATTTGCGACAGTTCGGCTACAAGCGAAGTTGCGTAGCCTTTCTTTCTGTAAAATGGAGGGGTATAAACATCTCCAATCTGTGAGCAATTAGCAGATTCGCAATTTATCACCCCATGAGAAACAGGCAGGCCATCCTCCCAAAGATAAGCAATATTTTCTTTTATGTCGTGAATGAGAGCTTCATACAACTGCGTAAAAGTCACAGAGTCTTGGCGACATTCCTTCAAACACTCAGCCTGCCAGAACGGTACAAAGTGCATGTCTTTTTCATTTATAGGACGACAAAAACCTGATGTGCGCGGCAAGTCTGTAACTTTATTGGTTTGCATAACATACATAGAGGAATGCTTGGTAAACTCACCTCCGTATACTCTGGTGAAGCACGTTGCTAAACTTTGTTCTGCCCTAACCCTGTGCAAACCAAAATTTAGACTTTTTAATTCTCCCACCAGCAACTCCACAGCGTTTATATTTACGTTATTGCGCGTTGCGAACAGATGTAACCGCTTATACGGGAAATTGCAGTAGGCAGTCAACAAAACTCCGCCACTCGAATCTTTAACGGTAGCAAAAAATCTTCTGGGGTGACTCCACAAAATTTTATCCAGTTCATCAAGAAGACGCTTCTCATCTTCCCAATTTTTCTCTGAAAAAAGCTCATCAAATCTGCTACGCTCCGTTTCGCTATCAAGAGTAAGGCTTTTAATCATAAACATATTCATGGCTTCATGCTCAAGAAGTATGTCCAGTGTATCATTTAGGAGTCCCTTGCTGTCGATGTATCGTTCAAATTTCATACGCTAAATTCATCCTTTAAGTTCAAACAGCCTCACTTGAACTGCGAATATGTGGATATAATACTTGGATTTCCGCAGTCAAGCAACTACATCGAACAAAAGCAACATTTGATTTTATGCAGGCATTTAGATATGAATCTTGACTTCGACAGAACAAATATTCAAAACAAGCCCGCAAGCCTTGCGTAGCAAGGGTTTGCGGGCTTTGTGAATTGATATAAAGTTGTCGCGGTACTAAACTTTTTTAACGGCTTCCAAAAATTTTTTAATTTCAGCGCGTGTTAACCGTTGTTTCTTAAAATCAATATCAAAAGCAATGCCCAAGTCATCAGAGACATACCGCACTACACCGCGACAGCTATATGTCGCATGATTCTCTTTTTTTTATCAAAAAAATCTTGCGTCTGCAAGGCTTCTTAGGTTTATTCGTTTTCGCGAAGTGTTAAGCAAGGGATTTCCGTGAAAGTTTTTGACAAAAATTTGACAAAACAGAAACAGTATGTTACACTCCCTGCCGAAAGCAGAAGTGCCACTTCTCACCCTCTTGCCATTTTAATGAGCTACAGGGTTGCGGAAAAACTTCCCATAGGCAGGGTTGTTTTGTTGTGGCAGACTTTTGTAGTCTGCTTTTTTGTTGCCTAATAAAGGAGTGAATTTGCTATTACCGATTTAATGATTAACGAGCAAATAAGAGACCGCGAAGTACGTCTCATCGACACAGACGGCGCGCAACTTGGCATTGTGCCTGGTCGTGATGCGCAAAAACTTGCAGATGATAAAAAACTGGACTTGGTAAAAATTTCGCCCACGGCAAAACCGCCTGTGTGCAAAATTATGGACTACAGCAAATTCAGATTCGAGCAATCGAAAAAAGAAAAAGAAGCGCGTAAAAAGCAACGTACAATCGACATAAAAGAGATTAGGCTTTCGCCAAACATCGACACCCACGATATAAATGTTAAAGTAAAAAAAGCCATAGAGTTTTTAAAAAGCGGCGATAAGGTAAAAATAACAATACGCTTCCGCGGTCGTGAACTTGGCCGCACAGAGGTAGCCCATGTTATTCTAAACGACCTTGCCCAAAAACTCTCCGAGTACGGTAACATCGAAAAAGCCCCCAAAATGGAGGCACGCACTATGGCAATGTTTATGTCACCAAAACCACAGCTTGAAAAAGAAAAAGCTGAAAAAGCGGCAAAAAGCGAAGCCGAAAAAACCGAAACTAAGGAGTAATATTATGCCTAAACAGAAAACAAAAAAGGCCGCCGCAAAGCGGTTTAAAGCCACGGGCACAGGCAAGTTTAAGCACCACAAAGCCAACAAAGGTCATCTACTAACACACAAATCATCAAAACGCAAAATGGGTCTTAGAAAATCTGCAATTGTTGACAAGACCAACGAAGTGGCAGTACGCGCAATGTTGCCGTATGCATAAGCGGCACAGCCGCATTTCACCAATAACATGCATCAACGTTTACATCACGAAGTCAGATGCAGTTTCTTTAGTCAAAAATAAAGGAGGACTACCGATATGGCAAGAATAAAAGGCGCGGTACACGCAAGAAAAAGACATAAGAAAACGCTAAAACAAGCAAGCGGGTATTTTGGAGCGCGTAGCACCCAATATCGTGCGGCAAAACAAGCTGTAATGAAAGCAATGGCGGCGGCATTTGCAGGTCGCAAGCAAACTAAGAGGGAGTATCGCCGTTTGTGGATAACCCGCATAAACGCGGCTGCTCGTGAACATGGTATAAGCTACAGCAGATTCATGAGCGGATTGAAAAAATCTGGAGTAGATATAAACCGCAAGATGCTTGCGGAACTGGCAGTAAATGACACCGCCGCATTCTCAAAATTAGCAGAAATGGCAAAAGCCGCATAAGTTAAGCTTGATTTGGCAAATGTTGGGGGGAAGGCTGTTAAATGCAGTCTTCCCCTTTGTATATTTCCTGCAATTTTTACAGATAATATGAGACAGTTCAAAAGATAGTTTATGATATGAAATAAGGAGGAAATAAAATTGAAAGCTACAGGAATAGTTAGGCGGATAGATGACCTAGGAAGAGTTGTTATCCCAAAGGAAATACGAAGGACGCTAAGAATCAGAGAGGGCGACCCTTTGGAAATTTTCACCGACAGAGAGGGCGAAATCATACTAAAAAAATATTCGCCCATAGGTGAATTGGGAACTTTCGCAAAAGAATACGCCGAAACCCTATCTCAAACGTCTGGTCACATCACTTGCATAGTTGATAAAGACCAAATTATTGCAGTATCGGGCGGCTCGAAAAAAGAATTTTTGGATAAAAATATTTCCAACGCCCTAGAGCGCGCAATCAACCAACGCAGTGCCCTATCAGCAACCCGCACAGATGCCTCTTTCGTACCAATCCTAGAAGAAGATGACCCATCAACCTACAGCAACGAATACATCGCCCCCATAATAGCCGAAGGCGACGTACTAGGCGCAGTAGTTCTCCTCTCTCCAGACAAAAAGATGGGCGAAGTAGAAAGCAAGTTAGCAGTAAACGCCGCTAATTTCTTGGGAAGACAGATGGAACAATAATTTTAGAGATTAAGACCGTGGGGGAGAACCTTTTCTGAAGAAAAGGTTCTCCCCCACACCCCCTCTCCAAAAAACTTTTTTATTTGCATCTATAGATGAGTAGGGGTCTAAAAGCCATGCACTCATGTTAAGCTTTCAATGCTAAAATTTGGGTCAAGCCTTTTCAAGCCTTTTTTAAAGGCTTGCAGGGGTATTGGGGACAGCGTCCCCAATACCTTAAATCTTTTGACTTTATATCTCTTGACCTTAATCTTTTCTTTACATAGAGGGTGATTTTTTTGTTTAAATGGTTTATTATGGGCTGTGTTTGAATATTTATATTGGGAGAATGATTATGAAAAGGATTTTGTTTTTTGTGTTGGGCTTGATTGTTTTTGTTGGGTGCGGGACTAATGAGGTTGAGGATTCGGCTTATGTTGAGTTGGTCGATGAGATTGCTTATGTGCAGGAGGAGGATTTAGGGGATTCAGTGGTAATGTCACCTGTTGATGAGCCTTCGGTGCGAGGGCGTGGGCCTCGTCGTGGGGTCTGGGACGGGAATGTTTATGTTAGTCGTGACTTGGGAATATGGTTCTATATGCCGCAGGGGTGGCTTGCTTATGGGGATTTAGAGCTATTGTTTATGTCAGAGAATGTTAATATTACTGCCGCTGATGTTTGGGCGGAAACGGGGGATTGGGGCGCGTTTTTTGATTTAGTCGCCTTGGATATGGATACAGGGGTGATGATTTTTATTGAGTACCAAACGCTGTTGCCTAACCAAACGGAGGCTGAGTTTCTTCGTGAAATGCTGACTATGGGCGTGGATATGGGTTATTATACTTCTGCTGAGATGTTGCCTTATACGATGCGCATTGGATTTTATAATTGGCATATGATGTCTACTGAAATGCTGGTTGACGGGGAAATTCGGCACTCGCGGTATTTTGTTCATATTCTTAATGGGTTTGCTCGTATGATTATTATTTCGCACTGCAATACTTTTGATGCCCCCGTTGAAATCATTGAGACACATTTTGGTAATTTGGAGAACATTCCAGAACCGTCATGGGAGCCGCAAACATCATGGTGACATTTGACAAGTTTTTGCAGGTGATGGACACCCTGCTTGGGGAGAACGGCTGTCCATGGGATAGGGAGCAAACGCATGAGAGTCTTAGGCAGTATATGTTGGAAGAGTGCTACGAGGCTGTTCAGGCTATAAACGACGGCGATATGGTCGCGTTACGCGAGGAACTTGGCGATGTTTTGTTGCAAGTGGTATTTCATGCAAAGTTGGCGGAGAAAGCTGGGAAATTCGATATAGGGGACGTTATTGAAGGGGTGTCACAGAAACTGGTTAGTCGGCATACACATGTTTTTGGGGAGGACATCGCTTCTGACAGCTCGGAGGTGATGAAGATTTGGGAAGCCAACAAACAGAAGGAGAGCGCAGGTACTGTGGAGGATTCTATGCGTGCAGTTCCTCTTGCGTTGCCTGCGTTGGTTCGAGCGTCTAAGGTTGTCAAGCGTTCTGGTAAGGAGTTGCCATCTGCGGAGGCGTTAATTTGTGAAATCACAAAAATGTTTACACAAACCGATACACTCCGCGAAGATTTTGGAAAAATTTTGTTGGCGATTGTGTCACTTTCTAATGTTTTGTTTATAAATGCCGAAAATTCCTTGACAAATGCCGTGGAAGCGTTTATAAATACGGACAGTCCAGTTGATACATTAGGGAATTGACGGGCGTATTTTTACAGTTATTTCCGCTAAAGGCGGAGCTATTTTGAAGGAGGATGTATTAATGAACAAGACAGAACTTATTGCGGCAATTGCGGCTGATGCCGACTTGACCAAGAAGGACGCAGAGAAGTTTCTCGCAGCGTTCGAGTCTGTTGTCACCAAAGCGTTGGTGGAGGACAAGAAGGTTCAGCTAGTGGGCTTCCTTACTGCTAGTGTGGTAGAACGCGCCGAGCGCGAAGGCCGCAACCCACAAACAGGACAGCCTATGAAAATTGCCGCGTCTAAAGCACCAACATTTAAAGCTGGCAAGAAGCTCAAGGATGCTGTAAATGGTAAGTAATTGTTGCAAAGGCTCTGCACATTCCCTGCTTTTATTTTATTAAAAGCAGGGTTCTTTGTATGGATGTTTCAAGCCTGTTTTGGCTGAAACATGGTTTTTCGCCTCTGACGTTAGGAGGACTTTATGCAATATTTGGTAAATTATAAAGAGGAAAAATTTGAAAAAGTACGCACCACGGTTTTTGTTGATTATGAGGCATGGTTCTATGGCTGTCGAAATCAGTACCAGACAGACCCCGATGTTGCCGATTGGTTTAATCATGTAAAGGATAAAGGGCAAATAGAAGATGTTTTGTTTTTTGCCGATTTCTCGCACGAGTCAATTAAAGACCACATTGTAAAATTACGGAATATTTCCAACAGTATCATCGACTGCTCTAAAGGAGATAAAACCAAGGATTATACAGATTTCATCATGTTAGACCATATGTATCAGCGGCTTTTTAGGCAACAGGACACGAAGCAATTTATCCTGTTTACTGGCGACAGTCATTTTCAAAGTATTGTTGCGTTCTTGCGCAATTTTAACGATAAGAAAGTTGGCATATATGCTATAGATGGTTCGCTTAGTCCACTTTTGGCAGAGGCCGCAAGCTGGTATGCGCGAGTTATTCCGTCCAACGGGCGCAATGAAGCCATTAAGCGGGCAATTATTAAAAACCTTGGTTGGGTTAAAGAGAAAGTTGAAGTTGTTCCCACATTTACAAAAACTGTCAGTGTTGTTTCGCGAAATAATCCCGAGTTTTCGGAATCGGATATTTCCACTGTTTTAAGCAGTATGATTACTAGGGGCGAAATTCGCCAAGAAGAAGCTATTATCCCTTTTAGTGGGCATTTAGTAAAGAGATTGATTTACACAGAAAATGTTGAAATAACAGAGTAGCGAGCATTACCCGTGCATGTGTACAGAGCCAAGTATACGTCTCGAATCCACATTAATGTAAAAAATTTTCTCAAAAACCCTGTTGCCACTTGCGCAACAGGGTTTTTTCTAATATTATAACAATGGTTTTACATATCTCGACATACTGGGGGGTTCACCGTGAAGTTTGCCGTATTTTGCTTGTTCGTACTTATTTTTATTGCGCCCGTAGCTGTGTTTGCTAGTAATGAGCCTGTGCGGCTGGTTATTGATGGCACGGAAGTTCTGGATTTACCTGCGCCGCCTATGATTGTTGATGATAGGACTCTTGTGCCTGTACGCGAGGTTTTCGAGCGTGTTGGCGGCATTGTTGGTTGGCATAGTGGACATAGGCAGGTTTCGTTGTTCTATGGCGATAACGTGCTTGTTATGACCATTGATGATACTACCGCCAATTTGAACGGAAATCGCATTGAAATGCAAGTTCCGCCAATTATTTACAATGATAGAACTATGGTGCCTTTGCGCTTCCCAGCAGAGGTTTTTGGTTTTGATGTGGATTGGGATTCTGAAACTCGTGCCGCTATTGTTAATTCTTCGCGCTATAATGGCAATAACGGGAATAATGGAAACAATCAGAGCGAAGAAGACGAAGATATTGAACTGCCAGATATTTCAAATATCCCGCATATACCCCTGCCGCCCTTGCCCGATATGGGGCAGAATAATAGCGGTAGTTCAGAAGAGAATACCAGTAACGACGGCTTACCCCCTCCTGGTGTAACAGCCGCCACCACCGGTACAAACGCCAATTTGGCGCAGAATATCTCCACCGCTACAATCCAGACGATTAGCCACCCACAGACCACCATAACCGCGCTACAGACCCCTCGTGAGACGGGAACTGCCGCTTATGTAGCGGTTGCGTCTTCGCCCATTTCAGAGGTGCAGTACTTCTTGCTTCCAGATAACAGGTTGGTTGTGGATATTCACAATGCCGTTTCGCTTATTACTGGTGATTTCTATGTTGCCGCTAGTGTTCCTGTTAGTGGTGTTCGGGCTTCTCAGTTTTCGCAAACGCCCCGCGTTACTCGTGTTGTTTTTGATGTGATTGGCGCGGCGGAGTATAGTATTTCTCTTTCTGCTGACCGCACGCTTTTGACTGTTGCGTTTTCGCAGAATCGAATTAGCGGCATTTTCTCGCAGTCGGACGAGCTTTCCGATTCGCTGTTTATTCAAGGCGATATTCTGCCTGCAATTAATATTTCTACCGAAGGATTCCCCAATTTCTTGACAATTAATATCGACAACGCCACTATGGACGCTGTTGGCGGAACTTTTACTAATGGCGTGTTTGCGTCCCATTTCACCACAGGGCAACGCACTGATGGTACTGCTTATGTACGCGTGTATATTGATGGAGATTGGCCGTCGTTTAGCCTTGCGCAGAGTGCTAACTCTGTTGCGTTTATGATGCATCATGGTGTTAGTGGCGTGCGTTATGATTCTGTTAATCGTGAGTTGCGTATTTCTCGCAATTTTAATATGAATATTAACAACCTTGTGCGTATTAACAACTACTTGCAGTATAGATATACTTTCGTGCTTCCTCCTTCGGCAGAAGTTCTTGGGCGCGGCGAAATTAGCGTTCTGGACGGTTTTGTTAATTCCGTTACGCTGGCGCGTGATACTGCTGGTAATACTCATTTGACATTCAATACCGCTAGAGTTTTGACCTTCTCCATTCACGAATACGAAGATTATTTTGTGATTCGCCCGCGTTTGCCCCGTGATGTTTCGTCGTTCATAGTGGTAATTGACGCAGGGCATGGCGGCTCTGACCCTGGCACGGGACATAACGACGTTGTGGAAAAAGAATTGGTGCTAGACGTTGCCCACAGGGTAGTGCAATTGCTAGACGCAGACCCCGTCATAACAGCATACATGACTCGTCGCGAAGACACATACGTGTCTCTAATAAACCGCGCCGAATTTGCAAACAATCTGCAAGCCGATTTATTTATCTCAATCCACGCAAACGCCGCAGAATTTAGCCCTGGAGTACTAAACACCGAGGCGAACGGAATTGAGACGCTATACGGAATAAGCGAACGCGAGGCGGCCGCCAATCACCCAATCAATAGCCGTCAACTAGCCGAAATAATGCAAAGCAATCTAATACGAGCATCTGGCGCGCAAAATCGCGTGTTGCTTAATAGACCAGCCACAGTAGTTCTACGCGAAACGAACATGCCTTCCGTTTTGCTAGAACTAGGCTTCTTGACAAACGAAACAGAGGCAGCCAGACTAGCCACTCCGCAATACCGGCAACTACTAGCACAGGCAATTTACGAGGGTATATTAGAAGCATTCGCGGTTTAGAAGATTAAAGGGAACACCGTCCCAAACCCTGCAAGGAGACCACGGCATTCTAATTTGAGGAAATAACTACCAAGCGAGATAATGTACAAGAGGTGAAAAAAATGTGCATTATAGCGGAAATGAAGGTTGAAAGGTTGAAAAAAAGGCGATTAGAAAATATGCGCAAGACATAAGGAAAAGCCACACAACAAAAAGCCACCAAAGCAGCCGATTTTTCGAGCAATAAAAAATTAAGCCGCAGTATGTTCATGTCGGATACACTTCGGTAAAGAAAGTCCTGTTTGCCGATGGTGCTTTGGGTTAGTTCCAAAAACAGACCGTTACCATCAGACCATATGCCGTTAAGAGCCTGTTTAATATCTCCTTAAAATCAAGCGAACGAAAGCCAAAGTGACAAGTTGAGCAAGTGTATCGGTGTATCGTTCGCAATTTTTCCAAAAGCGACGATACTTGTCAAGCCATG